>JALHTN010000563.1 GCA_022865865.1 Anaerolineales bacterium | reverse complement strand
GAACAAATTCGAAAAATCCCGAAAAAGGAAGAAAGCCAAGATGATTAATGGAGCAGTAACTTCAAGAAAACGCATTCTTACTACGGAACAAGTTCTGCAGTTGAGATCAGCCTGTAACTCGACAACTCCCGGAGGTATACGTGATCTTGCCATTTTGGACTCAATGCTTTACCAAGGTATGCGTTTGAAAGAAGTCGCCAATCTGAGACTCGAGCATATTCACTTTGGGGCGGGGCAATTCTTCATCGACATAAAGGGCAGACCAATATCTGTCAAAGCACATGACACTTGGTTGCAAAGATTAAAGGATTGGTTGGAGCAAAGGGGTGTATCTCTTGAGAAAGATCGTGGTCCCATTTTTGTACAAAGCAGAAAGTTTGTAAAAGGTCCACGGAACCCGATAGGTAAACGAACAATCAGCTACTTGGTCGCAAGATATGGAAATCTGGCTGGTATCGCACCTCTGAAGGGATCAAACAGGCTCTTTCCTATGGATCTACGGCGTACCTGTGCCCGGAATGCTTATGATCGAGGTGCAGGATTGGTTTCCATTACAGCATTTCTCGGATTCAACCATCTCGAGTCCACTGCCCGTTTCATTAATATCTTAGAATTTGCAGATTCTGAATCAGCAGTAGACCAAATTCAGTATGATTAATCGACATAAGGTTGGAAAGGAACAATGACGATAAAAAAAGGGGAAAGAAGAAATTCAAACTAAAAACTCATAAAGCCCCGCCAAGCGGTTTCGGAAATCCAGAAGCGGCGTTATTCACACAAAAGGCAGAAAGAGTCTCCTGCGACGCCGGAAATCTCCAACGAAGTGTTAGCCAACGAGTGCGATCTTGGTCATAAAGGTAAGCTAAATTCAAAAGATGAGTGGCAATATTTTCGTGTTATTAATATTATTTTGGAGATTCGATACCCTTTACTGAGTTGGGGAGCACCCAACATATTTAACCCATGTAAAAATTTTTGAATAGTTATTGCTCAAATATTTTTCACATAAATGCTTACTTTTTTTAGAAAACCACAGGATAATTCAGACAGATATTAAGGTTTACTTATGGTCGAGATTCTCACTTCTCCAAGTCTAAATCTACTAAGAAACCAACTTGATTTTACGCGCGTCCCTTTTAGTGATCGTGGTTCTCGGCTTCTCGTTTTTCTTAATTCTGAGAAGAGCAATGTTTTTATACGCTTGGCAGAGAGGTTAGCCTCACTTGAGGCTAACATTGAAGCTTACATTCGCAGACCACCTTTCATCCATGATTTGACTCTCATTGATGGGAGTGAAGATTCACTTATGTTCGAGACCACTACTTATCCACATGTGATCTTTTTCAATACCGATTTGGGAGATTTTGGTCTGACTTTTCTGGACGATCAGACGCTAGCACTGGGCTTACCCCCTGGAAAAACTACGGGCATAAAATTCCATGTTTCTCCGCAGTTTTGGAGAACAACCGATCAGGGAGGCGAGTTCAAATCTATTCGCAATTTGTCTTATGACACAAATGGAGAAATTGTTAAAAACCAGATTTTGCCTGAAAATGGCGGTTACAGCGTAACTATCTTAGTTCGATCGGGTGAAGATAGTACGATCACGATGACTATCGGCAGTGAGAGCGCTTCCCAGGCTGAAGTGCCTCCATTCTCAACCATATGTGATTCTGCTGAGGAGCGTTGGAAAACCTGGTTTGATAAAATACCGCCGGTGGCGGATACTTATGTGCGCACCTACACTTATGCCTGGTGGGTTATGGCAAATAATCTTGTCCGCCCCAAAGGCAGTATCGTGTATGAAGCCATGATGCCTTCAAAAGTTAATTATGTAGGTCTGTGGTTGTGGGACAGCGCCATGCACGCATTAGCATTTCGCCATGTGGATCCAGAGCTGGCGCGCAATCAAATTCGTGCGATTTTGGAAAATCAGCTTCCCGATGGCATGCTGCCAGATGCTGTGTATGATGAGGGAGTGATATCCGAGATCGACCACCCCATCTACGCCGAGGTCACCAAACCGCCAATACTTGCCTGGGCTGGACTGAAGCTTCACGATACCGAACCAGATCTCGAATTTCTTAAAGATATCTATGTACCATTAGTTCGCTGGAACGCCTGGTGGTTCAGCATGAACGACGATGACGTCGATGGCCTTGCTCAATACAACCACCCTTATTCATCTGGCTTGGATGATAGCCCTTTATGGGATTATGGTATGCCAGTTGAATCCCCAGACCTGAACACCTACCTATGCATCCAAATGGGTTCACTGGCGATGATAGCGGAATTATTAGGCATGGATACCGAGGCTCAAATGTGGCGACGCAGGTCAAAGGCGATTGTTCATCGCATGATACAGGACTTTTGGGATGAGGAAGCCGGTGTTTTCCGTGCGATGCACAACAACAAAAGCATTCCGGTAATAACCCCCTTTAACCTTTATCCATTATGGACTGGGCAAACACCCGAGAATATTCGCGATCGCCTGATAGAACATTTGACCAATCCTGACGAGTTCTGGGGAGAGAATATGCTGCCTTCAGTAGCCCGCAATGATCCTCATTACGATCCCAGCACCATGTGGCGGGGACCTGTATGGGTAAATATAAACTACTTCTTTATTGAAGCGCTTCGCATGGTCGGCGAAGACGGACTCGCAGATGAACTCACCCTTAAAACCCTGGATCTTATTATGCGTTATCAAGGTATTTATGAATATTATCATTCAGAAAGCGGAGAACCACCTGCGAAAGCCGCCGAGGCTTTCGGCTGGACTGCAGCTGTGTTCATTGATCTCGCAATTTCGGCAAGTCCTTTACAGGAACATTCCCGCCTTTGATTTTTATGGGCATAGGAGTCAGTAGTGGATGCAAGCCAGCAGGAAGAATATATATCACGCCGGTCATTGATCATCGCTTCAAATCGTGGTCCCGTTACATTCCAAAAAGAAAATAATGGTAAATTGACATTTCAACGCGGCACTGGCGGCTTGGTTACAGCACTTACCGGGCTTATTCGAGATATCGATGCAACCTGGATATCTTGCGCCATTTCCGAAGAAGATAAAGAGTGGAGTGAAGGTCCAATCTCCCTCACGGATGATGAAGATGCCATTTATGTGAAATTCATTTCCCCCGATGAGGATACATTCGAGGGTTACTACAATGTAATTGCCAATCCGTTGTTGTGGTTTCTCCAACATTCGATGTGGAATGTACCCTATGCACCAGTGATCAATAGAAATACCTGGAAGGCCTGGGAAGACGGATATGTCACCGTAAACAAACAATTTGCTCAGGCGATCATCGAACAACTGGAGATCACACGAAAACCCGTGTTGGTTATGTTGCAGGATTATCACCTTTATCTGGTAGCCCATTTTCTCCGTACAAGTATCCCCCCTCGTGATCGCCCCACCATCCTGCATTTCATCCATATACCCTGGCCTGGTCCGGAATATTGGGGGATCCTACCCCCCACAATGCGACAGGCGATCCTTGAGGGCCTGTGTGCGGCGGACGTTCTCGGTTTCCAAACCAACGCTGATGCTCTCAATTTCTTAAGAACCTGCCAGACCTATTTACCCCGGGCAAGCGTAAAATACAAACAACAGCGGGTTTGGTATCGTAATCACGCTACATACGTCCGCAACTTCCCAATCTCAATTGATGTTCAATCTTTGATTAACACTGCTGATAGCCAAGAAGTCCGGACTTATCAACCCGAAATTAAAGACCTGGTAGGCGGAAGTCAGTTGGTACTGCGCATTGATCGCATCGAACCTAGCAAGAATATCGTACGAGGGTTCCAGGCATTTGAGGAAATGCTTGAGCTATACCCTGAACACCATGAAAAAGTGTCCTTTTTAGCCCTATTGGTGCCTTCTCGATTAGATGTTGAGGAGTACCAGACCTACTTAGACGAACTCATGGCTACAGCAGGTCATGTGAATGCGACTTACGGCACCCATGACTGGGAACCCATTCGTGTGCTGGTAGGAGAAAATTATCCCAGGGCAATTGCAGCCCTTAAGTATTACGATGTCCTGCTGGTGAATTCGATCGCCGACGGAATGAACTTGGTCGCCAAGGAAGGCCCCAT
>JALHTN010000562.1 GCA_022865865.1 Anaerolineales bacterium | reverse complement strand
TCGTCATCTGGGTATCCCCATCTCGTCTCGCGGGTCTGCAGCTTCCTCGTTGGTGGCCTACTGCCTGGAGATCACCTCACCGGATCCATTGAAACTGGATCTCTTCTTTGAGCGTTTTCTTAATCCAGCTCGAGAATCACCTCCGGATATCGACACGGATATCTGCTCACGCAGGCGGGATGAAATCATCCATTTTGTTTACCAGCGCTTTGGCCCTGAGCATGTGGCTATGGTTGCCACCATCAACCGCTTTCGCCGCCGTTCGGCGTTGCGTGAAACCGCCAAAGCACATGGCTATACACCCAGTGAGATCAAGGCTATCGTCGATCAGCTGCCTCAGCGCTGGCGAGGGGGACCATCGCGTCGCCAAGAGGCTCCCTTTGAGGATCTGATCAAACGTTACCCTGACCCCCGCTTTCAGAGATTATTTTCTGAGGCTGAGAGTTTGATCGGTGTACCGCGTCACCTGTCGATCCATCCTGGTGGCATGGTGATCTCACCAGAACCAATGACCGATCTGGTACCCGTCCAGCTGGCCAGCAAGGGAGTAGTAATCACCCAATTCGATCTCGATTCGGTCTCCCACATCGGTTTGGTGAAGATCGATCTACTTGGGATCCGCGGTCTGACTGTGCTCGGTGATGTTGCCGGGAAGCTGCAAGCCCAGAATCCGGATCACTACCAGTCGCCTTTGGATGCCCTGGATGCCATCCCTGATCACGATCCCGCCACAGCTGATTTAATTCAGGCAGGGCGCACGATCGGTTGTTTCCAGGTCGAAAGCCCCGGCATGCGGGCAACTCTGAAGGAAATCCAGGCCCAAAGCGTGGACGATTTAATGATCGCCCTGGCACTCTACCGTCCCGGCCCACTGACCGGGGGTTTGAAAGATGCTTTTGTACGCCGCCACCGCGGTGAAGAACAGATCGTGCATCTTCACCCAGCGCTCTCGGATATCTTGGCGGACACCTATGGCGTAATCCTGTACCAGGAACAGGTGCTGCGTATTGCCCACGAGCTGGCTGGACTGAGTTTGGCAGACGCGGATTTGCTCCGCCGGGCTATGAGTCATTTCGATCCCGGGGAGCAAATGCAGACCCTAAAAGTAAAATTCATCTCAGGCGCCGGGGAACAAAGCCAGATTCCCCCGGATATTGCTGAACACGTTTGGGAGCTGATGGCCGCTTTTGCTGGTTATGGATTCCCTAAAGCGCATGCGGCATCTTACGCACAAATCGCCTGGCGAGCTGCGTGGAGCAAAACTCACCATCCAGCGGTTTTCATGGCTGCTGTGCTTGCCAATTGGGGAGGCTATTACCGGCAGCCGGTTTATTTAAACGAAGCTCGCCGCCTGGGTCTCAAACTCCAGGCGCCGCATGTCAATTACTCCCAGCATCAATTCAGCGTCAGTACCATCAATCAGAGTCCCATCCTGTTCATGGGGCTGGACCAGGTCCACGAGTTAACCCGGCGCACCCAGGATCGCATCATATCCGCAAGACCTTTCAATTCGCTGGTGGATTTCCTGACCAGGGTCGATCCTCGTTCCAAAGAGACAGAGAACCTGGTCCGGGTGGGCGCGTTTGATGGGCTGGGTAAGATCCCCGCTTTGTTGACGACGATTAAGCAAGGAGGCTGGCAGGGAGGCCAGCTTTCGCTATTCACTTTCAATGGAACACCTGATAAAGATGGAGAGGATTGGAGCCTTGAGGAAAAGGTGACTGCGCAAAAAGAGCTCTTGGGTGTGAGCGTGATCGCCCACCCTCTGGAGCTGCATCAGAAACAGATCAGTGCAGCTGGCGCTTTGAACACATTGGCTGCATCACAAAGGGTCGGGCAGCGCGTGCGCGTGGCTGGATTGCAGTTTACCCGGCAGCAAAGACGTACAATAAACGGCGAACAAATTTATTTATTAGATTTAGAGGATTTGGAAGGGATGCTGCTGGTTGTGATCCCAGAAGATGTTTACCGGCGCCACCGAGCTGTTTTCTCTCGAGAAATCCCCTTCATCGTTGAGGGAGAAATTGGCCTGGAGGGCAGGTTCAACGAACCATCCATCCGGGCTGAAAGAGTCTGGCGTTTGTGATGATCGTCAGCTGCGGTTGCGCTGCCACCAATTTACGTATTCAAATTTCATTTCCCCATTTGTTCTCACACCTCGTAAATAACTTCCTATTTCCCTTGCTTTCTCAATCGCTCTTGAACCTTATCACTTTCTAACTCACGCAGCGCGTTTGAGGCGATCCAGCGAGCACTCTTGGCATCCATCCCCTGGATTTGATGAGCAACCTGGATCGCTTTCTCATTTAATGACTGATTTCGCTTGCCTATGTTTCTTAGAGCCCAATTGACAGCCTTTTTGACAAAATTGCGATCATCGGTTGCTCCAGCCACGATCAGCGGAAAATACTGAGTGAAAGCCTCATCACTGGCTCCCTTGTCATGCCAGGCCAGGCAGGCGATCAGTGCGTAAGCAGCCCGCTTGACAAATTCTTCTTCTCTGACAGACCAGTCATATATTTTCTTCTCGGCCAGGGGAGTCTTCTCAAACAGGTTCATGCACACCTGGTCGCAGATATCCCAGGAGTTGATATCCACCACCCAGGCCTCCATTTGTCTCTCCGTTAATTTTTCTGGTTCAGCAATCATCCCCGCTACGATCATTCCTTCGGGGACACCGGTATCCCATAAATCTAAGGCGAGCTGGTGGTTCTTCCCAATTTCTTTTGCCAGCTTGCGCATGTCTGGCACCGATACCCCCATTCGTTGATCACCAACAATCGCAAATCTGGCCATCCCTTCAAGCTGGTCAGGTTTCGATTTGGATCTCAGCTGCTGCATCACTTCTCCTGCAGTTTCCATTCCAATTCTCCTGAAGATTCTCCGCTATCCAATGATAGACACCGCTGTCTTAATATCCTCGGCGATCATCCTGCGCTTTCTCTTTTCAATTCCGAAACTGGGACCCACCTGAAGGTAAGATGGGAAAACCCGGATGCCTCTGAAGAAGTACTCACCTCCGCGAATTTTATAAGTGGAACCAGATGGGATCGCCCTCGCTTCACCAGCTCTCTTTGCAATGGTATTGAGCGATTTAATCGCCACATCTCCCATTAGCATGATCACTTTAATATTCGGGAACAAAGCGATCTCCTTTTCCAGGATGCGGGAGCATTCTTTGATCGTTCCTGCCTTGATACCATATCCGGTCTTTCCGCATTTCACCGCGCTGGTCAGGTAGACACCCAATTCTAGCACCTCATTAAATGAAGCTGCCTCCACTCCGGCCTCTCTGAAAGCCTCGACTGTGGTTCGTTCAAAAGCTGCCTCACCGCCAGCATAGTAATAATCACTGGGGATTGCCGGAGCAGCCTCAGAAATCATCAACATCGAGACCACCTCTGGGTCGATCCTTCCGCCAGGAATCACGTAGCCGTCATGACGGACATCCAGGCATGGAAAATCAGTACAGGAAATAAATCCTTTAATTTGCATTATGCTCCCCTAATGATCAACCAGGGTTTCCGGAATCAAGCAAATTTCCAGCCCGGAATTAAAGGAATAAAGACAAAGCAACGAGAGACAAAAGATTTATGAGAAAACGATTTACAGCCATGATCAGATACAGGTTTCTCATAGGAGATCTGTGAAACCTGACCCACAAATAATATATTATTTCTTTTTAATAATTTTATAGCTAATCGCTGAATAAATCTCCCCCAAAAAACTGCTCGGTACCCTTGCGATGAGCCTTGTTTTTTCAAAACCATTACGCTGCACCAGCAAATACCAGGCATTATACGAGACCGGGTGTGGAACCCAGGTGTTTCCACTTTCGGTATTGTATTCCACCAGGATTAAGCACCCCTGGGGACGTAAATAATCATAGATCAATTTTAAAACGGCTGCCTTATCTTTATGGAAGTGGAGCGAGTTAGCGAGCACCACCCCATCTAAGGCAGGTAAAGATAGCGGTAACGTATAATCTGCGTTCAAATAATAAATCTTGGGCTGGCGACCGGAAAACTTGCTTTGAATCGCTTTGTCTTGATCCTTCAAAGCAGGCGCATTGTTATCTACTGAATAGATCGTCCCATCAGGACCGATCAATTCTGCCAGTGCCAGGGTGAAAGCGCCTCTCCCGGAACCGAACTCTCCCCAAATTCCACCTGGAGATGAGACGCCAGCTTTCAATAAGGTAATATGATCTTCGTGATCCATCACACATCTTTTCAGTTTAATCGACTGTAATAATTTTTCTATTCAGGGATCTATCAAGGATGCTTTCAGCTTGGGGGATTCCAAAGGACAGACAGCAGTGAGGACAGCCTGGATCATAACACCAGAATTCGAATTTAACCCAAAGCCGGACGTGAGGGGACACGTCCGGCTATCTAAGGAGGGCCACCGGCACTATCTCCGGTGACGAGACACCTGAAATACCAGTAAAAGGGAGGGCAGATGTCCACACCTAATATACACTAATTTGGTCTTATTTACATTAATTATATATTAGAAATATGGCGTCAATTCTCCTCATCTGCCTCATCAATCCCGAATACATTCATCCAGTCCTCAACCTCTTGCGAGCTCAGCTCTGCTTCCTCCTCTGATAGGTCATGTGATTTTTCAGCTAATACACCTGACAATTGCTGGCTGAAGACCTCAGAGCGCAGAGTTTTTGCATGCGCCGCGCGTGCATTTACCTGGATTTCCCGATCAGAGCTGACCACCGTCCAATTGCGTGCTTCACCACCCAAACGTTTCAACTTCTCCTGGATCGCTTGATCAGCGGTCTTTCCCTGGCGAATAAAATGAGCCACCACACATCCATAAGTGCGCGTGCCAAAACTTCCTGGGGGTGCGTTATCGAAGTAAACTTCAACCCGCTTTTGCGAAATTCGGCAGAATTCTTGCAACAGTTTGACCAACTGGATTTCATCATCCATATCCTGCAGGCTCAGTCCTGAAACCTTGGGAATTAAATTATGACCATCAATGATATACGGCATGCAAGTACCCACTCCTCATTCACGACAAACCCAAATCCCCAAACAAACCATCTTTCCCGCAGAGAGATGCATTTTCAAATGTGAGACTGTCCGTAGATTTAATCTCTGCGATGCTCACTTTGTGCTATGATTTGGGTCGTAAACCAGTCACAGCTTTGAACTCTCTAATATGATAATCTCATTTTCCGAAGAAAAACAAAACCCATGAGACATTGGAAGCGCTTATTTTACTACTTGATCATTAATGTGCTGGTTTCCGCCTGTACTGTTGTGACAGTGCTGTTTCTCTGGCAGAACTACCAATCTGAAATCCCATTCCTGAACGATGTCAATCCTCTGGCGATGATCACCCCTTTGTCGCCCAGATCCTTATTCCCTGGTTATGAGTCTCAAGGTGAGACTCCAGAACCAACACCTGTTGCGGTTATTGCGACAGAAATACCTGCCCAGGTGGAGCCGGTCGAAACGCAGATGGCTGAGATGTCCTATACTGTCCAAACTGGAGATACCCTGGGAGCCATCGCGGTCAAATTCAATATCACCGTGGCTGAAATTAGCGAGGTTAATGAAATCCCAAATCCAGATGCATTGGAGGTAGGTCAGGTGCTGATCATCCGCAGACCATTGGTGGTTGCATCAACACATACTGCACTGCCAGCTGATGAAATTGAGGCAGAACTTGAGTCCACTCCCGTTTTACCAACCAATACACCGGAACCACTTACTGGTGAATCGCGGGTGCTTATTGACAGCATAATTGGGGTAAGCGACCTGGCTTCAGAGCGCGTTTTCTTAAAGCGGGTTGGACCCGGCGAAATTTCACTGACTGGTTGGACATTGGTCGCTGAAGATGGCGAAGTCTATACCTTTCCTCAATTAACCCTTTTCGAGAATGGCGCAGTATTTATTCACTCCAGAGGTGGACAAACAACTGCTGTCGCCCTTTATTGGGAATTAGATCACGCAGTTTGGGGATCAGGTGATACCGTGGTCTTACTGGATGAACAGGGGGACGTTCACACATCTTACGAAATTCCTTGATAGCCATTGATCTGGGAATACTTTTCGCCAAGCAATAACCCACTATGCGCTCGTTGTGACTCTCTCTACAGTCAATTCAGGATCCTCAAGTAGGGCTCCTTAGATATAATGATTTCCCATGCCTGATTTTTCAATCGAAGAGAGCATCCGTCAAGCAATGCAAGAGGGGGTGTTCGATGACCTGCCAGGAAAAGGTAAGCCGTTAAAAATTGATCATAATCCTTTTCAGGATCCAGACTGGCGGGTAGCTCACCACCTGCTGAAATCCAGTGGTTTTTCATTGCCATGGATCGAACTCTTTGGGGAAATCCATGCCAACCTGCAGCAGGCACGCGAAAATATTGAGCGCGCTTGGGCATGGCAGCAGAGTGAACAAGATCGAAATTCGACAGACAAAACTGCCCAGGTGGCATGGAAATCATCTGTCAACCTGTTCGAGCATCAGGTTCAGGCAGTCAATGATCAGATTCGCACCTATAACTTGAATGTTCCAAACCACCAATTTCAAATTCCTCTTGTGGAAGCCGACCAGGAACTTGCACGCCTAATGAACAAACAAGATTCCTAGGGGGAGAGTTGCTTTCCTTGGCTGCATCTGATAAACTACTTCCCAAAGGACACTGAATGCCGCAAGCTTTATACACCAAATGGCGCCCACGCCGCTGGGAATCTGTGATCGGTCAGGATCATGTTATTCAGACCCTGCGTAACGCGGTCTCCAGTGATCGGGTCGTTCATGCCTATCTTTTTTCCGGACCGCGAGGTACTGGTAAAACAACCACCGCCCGTCTACTAGCAAAAGCGGTAAACTGTCTAGAACCCGACCTCTCTATCCGTCCTTGTGATGAGTGCGACCACTGCCAGGCTCTTAATGCAGGCCGCTTCCTGGATCTGATTGAAATCGACGCCGCATCCAACACCAGTGTGGATGATGTGCGTGACCTGCGCGAAAAAATCAACTTTTCACCAAATCTCGGTCAGTATAAAGTCTATGTAATCGATGAAGTCCATATGCTCTCAAATGCGGCTTTTAACGCCCTGTTGAAAACCCTGGAGGAACCCCCAGCACATGCGATTTTCATCCTGGCAACTACCGAAGCCCAGAAAATACCTGCTACGGTCCTTTCTCGCTGCCAGCGGCATGAATTCCGGCGCATTAAAGTATCCGATATGGTCGCCAATTTAAGGGAATTGGCTGAGAAAGAAGATTTCCAGGTTCCAGATGAAGTCCTTGATTTGATCGCCCGCCAATCCACCGGGAGTCTTAGAGATGCTATCTCACTCCTGGATCAGCTCTCCTCAACAGGTCAAACCATCAACCTCGAATTAGCCCAAACCATTCTCGGGACAGCCACCAGCATGGCAGTGATGGAGGTTATCAGTGCCTTGCTGGAGTGCGATCCGCGAGCCGGATTTGATCAGATCCATCGCGCCCTCGATGCGGGAAGTGATGTCCGCGAATTCGCGCGCCAGATCGTTAAATACTTGCGCAGGTTATTACTGATCCAAATGGGGGATACTGATCCAGGAGGTGAGACACCTGAGATAGAAGCTCTCATGAAGGAACAGGCAAACCAAATCACTACTCCTGATTTGATCAGTATGATTCGCATCTTCAACCAGGTGGCGACAGATACGCGTTCCAAATGGCATCCGGGCCTACCGTTAGAGATTGCATTCTTAGAAGCGTGCCAATCCCTCGGAGAACCAGCCCCGGTCCCCCAAACAACACCCCCTGTCAAAAAATCCTCACCAAAAATAAATCCGCCTCGCGTGGAGACTCCACCCTCAACAGATAATGAGGGCGAGCGGGTCCAAACATCAACTCCAACGAATGATGACCGTCTGGCTTCAAAAATAAGCCAGAATTGGCCTCAGGTATTAGGAATGGTGCGCAGAGAACAGCCCAATCTGTACGGCTTGTTAAACTCATGCCAGTCGCGCCATTCCTCTGGCAGTGTGCTGTTCCTTGGTTTTTCCTCTGATATCCTCAAGAATCAGATGGTAAAACGCGAGAATATTGAACTTGTTGAGCGAGTAGTCTCAGAGATGGTGGGAACACAAATCGAAGTCCGCTGTGCGATCACCACTGCCAAGAATACAGACATCCCCTCGGAAGTGGATGATGATGGTATGGTAGCATCCGCTCTGAGAGATATGGGTGGGGAGATTGTCGATATCCAGTAAGAATATCAAACAAGGAGAATTAAATGGCGAAAGGTTTTAAAGGCCCTCAAGGGGGAAACATGATGCAGCAGCTGCAGAAACTGCAGGAACAGATTGAAACAACTCAAGCTCAATTGGCCGAGGAAACTGTCACTGCAACTGTCGGTGGTGGCGCGGTGAAAATCGTGGTGACTGGAGATCAGCGCTGTAAATCAGTGCAGCTGGATGCTTCCCTGCTAGAAGATGGGGACGTCGAAATGCTGCAAGACTTGCTCCTGACCGCGATCAATTCAGGTCTGGATCAATCACGCGAATTGGCTGCCGAGCGTCTTGGACCATTGGCAGGTGGTTTGCCAATCTAATCGATCCTTCCATGATCCTTCCCGCCCCTATCCAGGATCTAATCAACGCATTCTCACGTTTGCCGGGGATTGGTCCAAAGACAGCCTCCCGGTTAACTTTCTACCTGCTCACTGCTTCAGATGACCTGTCCCAGGATCTGGCTTCAGCATTGAGCTCTTTGAAAACAAATACTGCCAACTGCCAAACTTGCTTTAACATCACCAATGCCGGTCAGACACAATGCGAGATATGCGCCAATGAAGATCGCGACCAGGAAGTGCTCTGTGTGGTAGAAGAACCCCTGGATGTGCTGGCAATAGAACGAACGCAAGGTTTTCTCGGACGCTACCATGTACTGCGTGGTGTTTTATCACCGATTGAAGGAATTGGTCCAGATAGTTTAAAAATCAGGGAATTGATCACCCGCGTATCTGAGGGAAATATCCGCGAGATCATCCTGGCGACCAATCCCAGCATGGAAGGCGATGCCACCGCGATGTACCTGCGCCAACAACTGGCTCCCTTGGGAGTACACATCACCCGCCTGGCGCGTGGTCTTCCAGTTGGCGGGGATTTAGAATATGCAGACCAGCACACATTATTGAGGGCTTTATCTGGGCGGCAGGAAATGGAAAGCTGACCCCAAAATGAGCATTTTTCTTTTGCGCCGTGCTTATAGAAGTGCGGCATTTTTTGATAAGGTGAATTCCTGGTTAAAAGTAGGATTATTAAATAGATGTCCCTGTTGGGTTCACATCGGGCAATTATTTTAGCAGTGCTACAAATAGGATGAACATTATGCACCCTTGGGCAGTATTATCAAAAGAAGATCTTGAATCCATTCACCAAGCAACGCTCCAGGTGCTCAGTAAAGTCGGCGTCGTGCTCTCACACGCTGGTGTCCGGGAGCTGCTTTTAGAAGCGGGTGCGACGCTCAAAGGTGAGCGGGTCTTATTTCCCCAAGATTTGGTTGAGAAAGCTATCTCCAGCTGCAGTGACAAGGTAACCATGATGGGGCGTGATGGCGATGAAATCATACTGGGTAGTGGTGGATTACATTGGCACAACCTGGGTGGAGCCAGGTCAGTCTATGATCAAGCCTCGGGCCAGCTCCGCCAGGCATCCATCCACGATGTTCGTGACAGCACACGGTTATTGGATGCGCTCGATCAGGTCACGACGATCACGCCTTTCTTTACACCACAAGATGTACCAGGTGAGATGATGTCATTGGCGATGTACCGCAATTCTTTACCATATACCACCAAACCGGTTCACGGCCCCGGGGTACAAACCTGGCAGGAGGTCAAATACCTGGCGCGGATGGCCGAGACAATCGGACCGGTGGAAAAAATCCTTTCGCTGAGTGTCTCCCCGGTCAGCCCGCTTTCTTTCCCAACCCAACTGGTTGAATCAATGGCTGAGATCGCACGCCTTGGGATCCCCTTCGGTCCCCTGCCCTGCCCTACCGCCGGGACAACAGCTCCCTTCTCCCTGGCGGGTGCACTGACCCAGCAAAATGCTGAGGTCCTGGCATGTATTGTCATCGTGCAGTTAATTAATCCTGGCTTGCCCATTATCTACTGCGGGCGTCTCGCCATGATGGAACCGCGCACCGGCAGCTCGGTTTGGGGAGGCGTAGAGCTGGGAATGGCCTCCGCGGCGACCGTCCAACTCGGTCATCATTATGATCTACCCGTCAACGTCTATGGATTCTCAACTAATGCGCACACGCTGGATATCCAGAGCGGTATCGAGAGGACTCTGAATGCGGTTCTGCCAGCTTTGGCCGGTGCAGACGAGCTCTCCGGGATTGGGGAGCTTGAAGCCGGTGTGATGGGTTCCTATGCCCAAATGGTCTGCGATAATGAAATTGCAGCCAGTGTTCGCCGGGTATTGAACGGATTCGCCGTGGACGAGGATTCTTTGGCAGTGGATGTCATTGACCGGGTGATGAGCGGTTCCCGTAATTTCCTGACGGAACAGCACTCAGTAAAATACCTGCGAGGCGGAGAAATCCTATTCCAAAACCTCAGCGAGAGGCGCACGTTTTCTGAGTGGGATCGCTCCGGTCGAATGGGATTGGCAGAGAACGCTCAGGCACAGGCGGATCGGTTGCTCGCAGAGCATGAAGTGCAGCCCTTGGACGTAACTCAGGAAATTGAATTAGAAAAAATCATGCAAGCTGCAAGAAATGAGTTATTACGCGAATGATTGCTTATTGAGTATGGATTCAAAAATTCCATGTGGAAAAACCGGGATCCAAATATATAATATATATCTAAGCGAAGAAAGGAGGTGTCCCCAAGAGATATATATTTTGAGACAAAAATTAGTCAACGCAGGCCCACCAACCCTACTATGTTTTTCGATACCTATCTAAGGAGGAAGAAAAAATGAAGAACAAATGGTTGCTCTATTTACTGACATCGCTGGTTGTACTCTCGCTGATCCTGGCGGCATGTGCACCGGCAGCCACAGAAGCACCAGCAGTCGAGGAACCTGCGGCCGAAGAACCAGCTGCAGAGGAGCCAACCGCAGAAGAACCAATCGTTGAGGAACCCACTGAAGAGCCTGCTGTTGAGGAACCTCCAGCGGAGGAACCGGCAGGACCAAAGATAGCAACTTTTGCCTGGACCCAGGAACCTGATTCGCTTAATCCCTTCTACACTGATATGTGGTTCTCCTCAATCCTGCAACAGTTGTATTTATGTTGGGCTTGGGAGTTCAATGACCAAAATTTGCCCTACCCTCACTTAGTCCAGGATATCCCAATTCTTGAAAATGGCGGCTTGTCAGATGATGGTCTGACGATCACCTTTTCTCTACGTGATGATATCGTCTGGTCGGATGGCACACCCATTACCTCTGCTGATTTCAAATTCACCTATGACATGA
Source organism: Anaerolineales bacterium (assembly GCA_022865865.1). The sequence continues at coordinate 334 of JALHTN010000562.1, read as the reverse complement.
TCATGTCAGATGCCAATGCAGTGAATTCTCAATATCCTTATGATTATCTGGAATCGCTTGAAACGCCAGATCCCCAAACTGTGGTGATGAATTTTTCCGAACCCTTCGCTCCATGGCTGGCGAATTTCTGGCGCGGAATCTTACCCGCACATGTACTCCAGCCAGTTTTTGATAGCGATGGTTCTATGATCGAGGCAGATTGGAACCTGGCTCCCACTGTTAGCTGCGGTCCCTATATTTATGGTGATTGGGAATCTGGTAGCTTCCTGCGTTTTGTGAAGAACGAAAATTACTGGAAGGGGCAAGCTAAGCTTGATGAGATCTTCCTGCAATT
>JALHTN010000561.1 GCA_022865865.1 Anaerolineales bacterium | reverse complement strand
CCTCGTGGAATTTCCTGCCTCAGCATTTACTGTAAATCGAAACAGCCATGCGATATTCATGGCTGTTGGGAATCAGGTGTATTACGCCCCCTTACCTTGAAGTTCGCATTTTCTAAATTTCCCCCGCTAAAGATCTGAATCGAGAGCGCCTTTCCCAGCTATTTGGAAGCTAACACATCCAACCATACTTTATTGTATATTTACTTATCAATCCGGATTGAACTAGGGACCTGTAGTTGAGGTAGGCCAGGGTGTATAAGTGGCATGAAGGGTGGTTTCCGCGGTTGGATTGCTGGAAGCTAGTGGTGATGGACTGTCTAGCGGCGTGAATTCCGGTGTTGGTGGGGGTAGTGTGGGCAAAACCGCTGTTTGAGTCAGCATCGGTATGCCAAGACCTGCTGTACCTCCAGGAACTTGTGTTGCGGTGTTTGAATCTCCTTCCCAAAAATACATCCGGTAAAACCAGGTGGCCATGATTGCGATAACCAGTACAGAGAAAAGAACGAGCACTATGGTGAACCGATTTCTCCTCTTGGGTACAGATACAATTTCTTTGTCATCCGGTATCTGGATTCCAATTATGGTGATATTATCATGACCTCCCCGCGAATTTGCGAGCTTGATTAATCGATCGAGAACTTCTTCCAATGGATGCTTTCCAAGGGCGGAATAAATCTCATCATCTGATACAAGATCTGTGAGACCATCACTGCATAACAGCAGATAATCCCCCGCTTCGAGATGCATTCCTTGATTAGTCACAGATTGCTGATCATGGCCCTTTGATGGGTGATTAATTCGGAAATCAGGAATTGAAGGCTGCTTGGAGCCCAGGTATCGGCGAATGAGATGCGCATTTGGATGTGAACGCACCTGATCTCGTGCTAATACCCCGGACTCTATCGCTTCCTGCACCCATGTATGGTCAATGGTCAATTGGCCAAATTGATCACCCCTCTTGAGATAAATTCGAGAATCTCCCATCGAGGCCAGGTAAAGTTGATCCCCGATTATCCAGACACATGCTGCGGTTGTGCTCATGCCCGCACTGGCTGGATTAATTGTTGCTTGGGAATAAATTGCCTGGTTTGCGCGGTGGAAGGCTCCTTCCATCGTTGCCAACGGATGATCAGCATCACTCTCAGCGATCAATTGACTGATCATATCCACTGCAATCGAAGAAGCCACTTCACCGGCCTGGTGGCCCCCGACTCCATCTGCAACGATAGCTACAATTGAGGCTGTGGGATCTGATTCGCTAACGACGTATGCAAACACACCGTAATTATCCTCGTTGTTCTTTCCACTCATCCCTGGATCGGTAGCAGCAAAAACAGGGAAGTGAGTACTTTTTGTCGAGATCATTCTGTGTTTTCGAACCTCAGCACTGGTTTGCGCACCCGTTTGGGATTGCGGAGAATGAATCTAAATCCCATGCGCCCAAAATGGACCAGGTCTCCATGCTGGAGAATTTGTCCTTTGGCTGAGACTGGTAAGTAATTAACCCAAGTGCCTGCGGTGGATCCCTCGTCTGAAAGCCGATAGCTATCCTTTGATTCTCGTTCCAGGTAGGCATGCACACCTTCGACCGAGTCATCAGTCAATACATGGTCAACAATATTTTCATCTTTACCAATAACCACCCTACCTTTTGTGATCGCCATAGGTGGCTGGCTATCTTCCGAATTGGAATCCGTGATGGGGATAAATTGGGCGTAAGGTTTAGTAGTTATCGGACCGCGCGGCCATTGAATCCGGTTGATCCAAGATGGACGCGATTGAGTTGAATTTTCCTGATTAATTTGCACCGGCTGCGTGATCGGTCCGGATTGCTTTTTCTTGCGGCGCCGATCTCGCAAAAATCCAGGTTTTAACCTGCCACCGAGGACAAATACCAATAATAAAATCGCTCCTGAAACAACAACCAGAATTGCGGCCAGAATAATACGGTTTTGTGAAATGAGCCCCAAAAAGCTCTCATCTGAACCGCCAACATTCACCTGGATCGAGGTTTCAACGCTCTGACTGGTCAATCCCAAGCTATCCTCGACCTCTACCACTAAAATATGCTCTCCATTGGAAGAATATTCGCTCAAATCCCAGGTAAAGCGGTCAAAGGGTTCAATTCGATTGACATCGGTCGCCACCCCATCGACAAAAAGGGTTGTTTCTGCAATGGGGCGTGAATACCCATCCGGAAATTCAATTAATAATTCCAGTGATTGGAAATTGGGAGACAGTGATTGCGAT
>JALHTN010000560.1 GCA_022865865.1 Anaerolineales bacterium | reverse complement strand
GTGATTTTCAAGTGGATTCGCCCGGATTTCAATAAATCCACCAATAGGCGGGGCAGCCAATACATCAATCTCACCGGCTGCTCCCTCTTGGATATCAGCCTGAGCCATAACAATTCCGCTGATCAGGATCAGGGATAAGGCAATCCCCAGTATTAGACCCCTCAACCAATTCTTCTTCATCATGTTGCCTCCTTAATTTCATCACCTTGGACTTATTACCAGTTGGATAAAGCATGACCAATTAATCCATAAATTCCCCTCCCTAACAATGCTTGTTCAGATAAGTCCCCACATTAATTTGCACATGTGCATCCTGATAATGTCATTTATCACTCCGCTTATTAATATCGTTTAGGAAATTTATTCACCCTGAACATAATGCTAATCCAGAATAGCACTAGAAAAACACGTTGTCAAGTTTTACATCAGTTCGAGGCAATATTCCTGATAAATCAACTTGGTAAAAACTCCTGGAAACCACAAATAAGCTGCACTTCACAATCTCGCAGCGCATCTCGTTTAATTTCGTAATCAAAACCAAATATAGACATATTTACCAATTTTGGTTATAGTTAAGCCCGCATAAACAAAAAATTCCTATCAAATGGGTGGAAATTCAAGGTCTTAAGATCACTCTTGAAGATTCGCTAAGCCAAAATCATTGCTGCCTATTTATTTGGAAGAATACTGTACGAACAAGAATGAGGAGAAAGAAAAATGCGAAAAACGTTACCTTTTATTCTATTGATGATCAGCCTGGTGCTGGTTGCCTGTGCCAGCCCCACCAGCGAACCAGCGCCAACTACTGATCCCCAGGAAATTGAAAACAGCGTTAATGCAACGCTAACTGCAGTGGCTCCTGGGGAAGCGCCTCCCCCCACTGAAGCTCCACCCCCAAAGGAGGTGCCTACCGCGACCCTGCTTCCATCACCTACCCCAACACCAACCCCGGAGTTGGTCGAAGGTGATCCAGCACAGATACTGGGAGAACCGGATGGCGTGGACACCTTTGATACCAAGACCAACTGGACGCTCTTCGACAACGAATGTTTCAAGTCTGAGATCACGAATGGCGTGTACAGGATGACTGCCAAAGGTGTGGAAGGGGTGATCTGCTGGGAGGTCTCCTGGCCTCAAATCGAGAATTTCTACGTCGATACGACAGTATACATGCCAGATGAATGCAATGCAAATGACCGCTTTGGAATGCTCTTTCGCGCTCCCGACAACTACCGTGGTTACCAATACGGGCTCACCTGCGATGGTAAGTATTCGCTGACATCGTGGGATGGCGAGAAAACAACTGTTCTCGTCGAACCAACCCAGAGTGACGTGATCAATGTTGGCCTGGATGCCGTCAACCGTCTGGGAGTGGCAGCCCACGGAAGTGTATACAACTTATATGTCAATGGCACTTACCTGACCGAGGTGGTTGATACTACCTTCACCGAAACTGGTAAATTAGGTTACTTCGTCAGAGCCTCCACCAGCAATGGGTTCGTGGTGGAATATGACAACCTGGCTGTCTGGCAGCTCGACGATCAGTTCATCCCACCCTCAGCACCTCCGCCTCCGACCACAGGCGAAATTCCCACGCCTGAACCAGGTGTACCGACTGTAGCTGCAACCACCTATGTGAATGTGCGCAGTGGTCCGGCCACATTCTATCCCGTGCTGTTCGTCGCCTCACCTGGTGCCACCGGAGAAGCTGTGGGTATTTCAGGCGATCGAGCCTGGTATGCGGTCGAGCTGCCCACCACTGTGATTCAAAGTGGTATCGGTTGGGTTTCAGCAGACTTCGTAATCGCCTCTGGTACTGAGAACCTGCCCGTCGTCCCGGCCCCGCCACCCCCGCCAGGGATTGAACCATCACCACCTGGTGAGAATGACCCATCGGTGACCACCATCGACGCGGTCAATATCCGCAGTGGACCCAACAACCAGTGTCCATCTTTCGGTGTTCCACCGATCGGATCAACTGCCCCGGCTTATGGTATCAGCGCAGACAGCGCCTGGTACGCAGTCGGCATCCCAACTGAATTCTCACCTGATGGGCTCGGCTGGGTGAATGCCAATTACGTGACTACGAACAACACCGAGAACCTGCCGGTGATGGAATCGCAGATTTGTCCGTAGTTGGATAAACGGAGTAACACAATAACTTCGGGGCTGTCCGCATGGGCAGCCCCTTTATGTTAATAAATTCTCGAAAAAATGGCGACTAGCTAAAATCTTTAACCACCCATGGATAGGAAAAATCCGCTGAAATACGGCACCAACCAGATCAACCACACCACCAGGCTAAATTTATGAAAGTTGATAATCGCCCGTTCATCTTTGCGAATCAGGACCATCGTCGCCCAAATAGAATGCACCAGCATCAGCAGGATCGCGATTAATCCAGTTAAACCATGGATATCTAATGTTATCCCTCCCGCCATCTCCAGCATGATCCCAGTTCCGGTAGTATCAAACACGAATCCCCCCCAGAAAAAAATCAAATGCCAACCTTTCAAGCGTCCGGCAATGCGCTCGCTCCAAACCCCAATTGTGTAAAAGACCAGCGCCAGCGTGATCAAAATCGTCGACAGCAGCACCTGATCAGGCATATCTCCTCCTAAGAATCAGTATCATTCCATAGGATCCGTACTCGCATTTCCACAGGAAATTCGATTCTACCGCGGATATTGTTCAATAGAACCACAAAGCGCATCTTCGAATCTGGGACACTCATTTTCTTGATTTCTGACTTCCCTTTTATCAAGACTTAAATCCCTGATTGTATAATTGATACATAACAACCAGGATCATGGAATATGATATTACTATAAAGGCAAAGCTATGAAACCATCTGATTTCCAATCCATTGTTATTGCTCATTGCTCCCGCTACCCAGAACTGCAGGTTGAAGATCTCTACAAATTAACGCATCAAGCAGCACTTGGCAGTGAGCACGCTGTCGATGATATTAATACCGCCCGCCAGTGGCTGGTTCGCGAGTTGGATCAATTGCCGGAATCCTCTGTAGAACCGCTATTTGAAGAAATCTCCCCAGACAAGAGCATAGTTCGCGTCCATCTCAAGCCATATTTTGAAGCCGGAGGGGATCTGGAAGACCTCCTGCAGGCATTTGTTACCACAGCGAGTGAGTATCAAGGAAGCCTCGAACTGCTCAGTAAGTACTGGAGCAGCATTGAAGGATTAGCACAGCGTGGCGAACTTAAATTTCATCTTGATATTTTGAGGTCCTTTATTGATCGGATGGAGGCTTCATATTTTCCAGCTGTACACCATTCCCCACAATATGAGCAAGCTTATCACCCACATTACAGGGTCATCGCAAGCCAGTTCTTAGCAGATGGAACAGGAGATTTATCATCATGGTGAGTTCACATTCTCTGCGAGCATTGTTCGCGTAATTGAAATGGGGTATCAGAATGTCCAAAATAAATCAAAAATCACTTGAAAATAATTCTAACGATTCCATAATGGAGGTGCATCAAATGAATAAGTACTCTGAAACCACTTATGGGGAAACCATCGCTGAGGTCTATGACCACTGGTACGCAGAGTTCGATCCGGCGATGATCTCTACATTGGTTGATTTCGCCCAGGATGGTCGAGCTCTCGAATTGGGCATTGGCACTGGACGGATAGCCCTACCTCTACAGCAGGCGGGTATTGAAGTCCATGGGATCGATTCCTCGCAAGCCATGCTCACCAAGCTGAAAGACAAGCCTGGTGGAGAGAGCATTCAAGTTTCACATGGTAATTTCGCAGACTTGGAAGTCGAAGGGCGATTCGATCTGATTTTCGTTATCTTCAGCACTTTTTTTGCCTTGCCAACCCAGGAGGAGCAAATTCGCTGTTTTAATAAAGTTGCCAGTCGACTAACTCCTGATGGAGTTTTTGTGGTTGAGGTTTTCGTCCCGGATATGGCACGTTATGTTGACAACCAAACGGTCAGAGCAGTGGATATTGGTGATGATGATCTCCGCCTTGAAGCTACCCAAATTGATCCCCTTAAGCAGCAAGTCAGCAGCAAGCTGATCAACTTTACAGCTGTGGGCATACGCATGTATCCAATCAAAATTCGCTATGCCTGGCCTTCAGAATTAGATTTAATGGCAAAGCTGGCTGGACTATCCTTACGTCATAGATGGGGCAACTGGCGTAAAGATGATCTAACCATCGAGGATAACAAGCATATTTCAGTTTATGGGAACGCAGAGTAAATCATTTGTCTAAATGGGATCTGTTTGTATAGATCTAGATTTCCCCGCTCCTGATACGGCCAATTTTCTCAGCACAATTTGGGTCACCTGAACATTCATGCTTATTTCCTTGTAACTTTTCTTGTGATTCTGCATATTATCTGCAGAGGATAACCGTGGTCAATTTTCATCAACTTTACGAATCCTACGCAGTAGATGTTTACCGCTTCACCTATTGGCTGGCCGGTGATAGCTCCGAGGCTGAGGACATTACTTCAGAAACATTCGTTCGAGCCTGGGTGAAGCATAGCACCATTCGTACCGAAACACTCAAGGCGTACCTGTTCACCATTGCTCGAAATATATACTTGGAAGGGAAACGAAAAACACCCCCTCAAATTTCTCTCGAGGATTTCTATCCTGATCCCGCTCCAAGTCCTGAACTGCTGGTTGAGTCATTATTCGAGATCAATAGTATCCGCAGGTTTCTCCAAACTCTCCCGGAAGTTGACCGCACCGCTTTTATCATGCGCGTGCAGCATGAACTACCGTACGCTGAAATCGCCCGAACACTGAATATATCCCTTTCTGCTGCCAAAGTAAAAGTTCACCGTGTCCGCAAGAAATTGATCACCATCAGTATCGAACAAGAGGAGGTGCTCGCATAATGGAAATTTCCCGCAATGTAATTCTCGATTTACTCCCGTTGTATATCGCCGGTGAAGCCAGCCCTGAAACTCGCGCTCTGGTAAAGGATTATCTTGAAACCGATCCGGAACTCGCCAAAATTGCCGAGAAATTATCAGCTGCTGAGCTGCTTAAAGAAGTACCTATCCCCATCACCAAGGAGCATGAAATGGAAGCCTATCAAGAAGCCAAGCTGCAACAGCGCAGGTATATCATCACCCTGGTTGCGGTGATATCAGCCATCTTTCTATTCATGATGGCTGCTGCACTGGCCGGATTATTTTTCCTGATTCCAAGAATCTGGTTCTAGAATAATCCCAGACATATTGTCGTGAAATTCAAAAAAAGACTTGAGTATTAAACCTCCCCAAAAGTCCCGGAAAGGTCTCGTTCTACTGATAACAGACAGCCAGATTCTTTCCGGGTCTAAATTATTAAAGCGCAGGATTACGAATGCATCCAATAATTAATACCACCTCATGAAAATCAATGACCTGCCTCCCGACAATATCGGTACAATCCACCAGGTCGCCAACCTCCTTGTAGATGGGTTTAAAACACATTGGCCTGATGCCTGGCCAGATTTGGATTCAGCCCTGAAAGAAGTCCACGAGTCTTTCGGGGAAGATAGAATAAGCCGCGTTGCAGTGAGCGATGTTGGTTCAGTTCTTGGCTGGATCGGTGCCATCCGGGAATATGAAGGGCACGCCTGGCAGCTGCACCCCCTGGTCGTTCACCCTGAACACCAGGGGATTGGAATCGGGCGCTTGCTGGTGCAGGACTTGGAAGTGCAAATTCGCCAGCTCGGAGGTACTACGATCTACCTGGGCACAGATGATGAAGATGGTATGACTTCGCTGGCAAACATCGATCTGTATCCTGATGTATTCCAGCACATCGCCAGGATCAAGAATCTGAAG
>JALHTN010000559.1 GCA_022865865.1 Anaerolineales bacterium | reverse complement strand
TTGAGAATCCAAAGACAAATCCATTACAAGAGGGTAAAATCTCATCTAGCAATTATGTCATATCTTACCCACCTTGAATGCTCTTCGTGTAAACAAATATTTCCAAGCAACACATTGCAAACCTTCTGTCAGGAGTGCCATTCTCCAATCCTGGCTATTTACGATCTTTCATCAGCAAAGGAGAATTTAGATCGGGAGGAATTTTGCCACCGCCCATCAGGGATGTGGCGCTGGCATGAGCTGCTCCCGGTTGAGCATTTATCTAATCTGTCGTCTTTGGGAGAAGGTGATACCCCCCTTTTAGCGATTTCAAATATTGATTCCATCCATGGATCTAAGAATATATGGGTCAAAGATGAGAGCATCAACCCAACCGGTAGTTTCAAAGCACGTGGACTCAGCGCGGCTGTGTCAAAAGCCCAGGAGCTCGGCTTGAAACAACTTGCCATCCCTTCAGCAGGTAACGCTGGTAGTGCATTAGCAGCCTATGCTTCCCGAGCCGGGATTAAATCTGCAACTGTGATGCCTGCCGATACTCCCAAGGCGATCATTACTGAGTGCCAACTTTATGGCGCGGAAGTAACCCTGGTTGATGGATTAATTTCAGATTGTGCAAAGATTGTCGAAGAAATGACTGCATCGGGCGAGTGGTTCTCAGTTTCAACATTTCGGGAACCATACCGGCTAGAAGGAAAAAAAACAATGGGCCTTGAATTGGCTGAACAATTCAACTGGCAATTACCGGACAACATTATTTATCCAACAGGGGGTGGTACGGGTCTCGTTGGGATGTGGAAAGCCTTCAAGGAATTACAACTCATGGGATGGTTAGAAAGTCAGCAATTACCAAAAATGATCTCTGTTCAATCCGATGGATGTGCTCCGGTGGTCAAAGCGTTTAAGGCGGGGGAAGATCATTGTGAATTCTGGCAGGATGCAAACACAATCGCCAGTGGAATTCGAGTACCATTCAGCCTGGCTGATAGACTGATTTTGAAAATCATAAGGGATTCTGGTGGTACAGCTGTCGCTGTCTCAGATGAAGACATGCAAAAGGCTCAAAGCGAGATGGCGAAACATGCGGGAATATTCCCGTCTCCCGAAGGAGCGGCCACCTTCGCAGCTTTGATCCAATTGCTAAAAGCAGGTATCATCCAGCCTGATGAGAGTGTAATCCTCTTTGCAACTGCTTCAGGAGTAAAATATATTTAACCAAATACATCAATTCCCAGGTTAAATTCCGGAGAGGTTTCATGGAAAATAATAATACATCCAAAGTATTGGTCTTGGTCGGTACTCGAAAAGGTGGCTTCATTCTGCAAAGCGACATAAAGCGCGAGAATTGGGAGTTAATGGGACCTCTATTCAAGGGTTGGAATGTGATGCACATGACATTTGATCCCCGTGATCAGCGTTTACATGCGGCAGTCGTTCATGATGTGTATGGTCCTTCTACACATTATTCAGATGATTTTGGCGATAGCTGGACCCAGGGACGGGAAGCACCTAATTTTCCACGACTCTCAAAATCATCACGTCCCTTAGGAACTCCAGATGAAGTAATAGAACCACAAGAAGTCCATGAAGAGAAGGTACTCAAAATCTGGCATATCAAAGCGGCTGTTGATGAACAACCTGGCGTTTTATATGCTGGAGTTGAACCCGCGGCTTTATTCAAATCAACCGACAGCGGTGAAACATGGGAGCTGAATGAGAGCCTATACGATCATCCCCACCGCAGCCAATGGTTTCCGGGAGCAGGTGGTTTGTGTTTGCACACGATTCTGCCAGATCCTGAAAACTCTGATCGAATTTACATCGCAATCTCGACTGGAGGCTGTTATAGAACGGATGATGGTGGGAATACCTGGGCTCCTTATAATAAGAATGTTCGAGCAGATTTCCTCCCTGAACCTTATCCTGAGTATGGCCAATGTGTTCATAAGATGGCGATTCATCCTCAGAATCCACTGGTGCTATTTCAACAGAATCATTGCGGAGTTTATCGAAGCGATGATCAAGGGGAGAATTGGATTGATATTGGTGAAGGTAAACTCCCCAGCCGCTTTGGATTTCCAATCGCAATCCATC
>JALHTN010000558.1 GCA_022865865.1 Anaerolineales bacterium | reverse complement strand
TTGGCAATCTCTGGAGAAGAGGTTTTTTCCATTTGAAGCAGAGAGAGATGCGCAATGGTTAACATTGCATCACCTGTGTTGATCGCTTGAGCTATTCCCCAGCGTTTCCAAACTGTCTCCCGACCCCGTCGCAGGGGACTGTTATCTTGAATATCATCATGGATCAGGGAAAAATTATGAACCAATTCGACCGCTGCCGCAGCAGGTAAGGCATTCTGCCATTCTCCACCAGCTGCAGCACAGGTTAATAAAACTAATAATGGGCGAATTCTTTTTCCCTGCGCATCAGGACCTGCTCCTTCGCCCTCCCACCCCATGTGGTAGGCCAGCATGGTGAAATATTGATCCAATTCAGGTTCGTTTTGAGATTCGATTGAACGATGCAGCTCTTGCTCAATTGCGGTCTGCATATCGGGGATATTGATTTGCTCATTCATTGAGTACTCTGTTCAGGGGGAAAATGGTTAGGCTTCGACAAGCGGGGTCTTCTTCAATTGGTTAATATTGGCTGCTCCAGAAGCGAACATTGCCACCTGAATCTGCCTCTGGATCAATCGAATAGTATCAATGGTTTCCTCAAGAGAAAGGTTGGCAGCTTTGAGGAATGGTCCAGCCATTCCGCCAAGCGAGGCTCCAAGAGCAATACATTTAGCAATATCAATCCCATCCCGCACACCGCCTGAAGCAAAAATGGTCATACCTGGTGCACCAGTACGCACATTCACAATTGCCTGGGCAGTTGGAATTCCCCAATCAATAAACGCAGCTGCCAGACGTGCTTGGTATGGATCGCTTGTTCGGTGCATTTCAACCTGTGTCCAGGAAGTTCCACCTGCTCCGGCAACATCGATGGCGGCAACACCTGCTGCAGCCAGTTGGCTAGCGGTTTTTTCTGAGAAACCCCAGCCAACTTCCTTGACGATAACGGGTACTGTTAAATTCTCACAAACTTCTTCAATTTTGGCCAGCAGACCCGCAAAGTTTCCATCCCCTTCCGGCTGGACAGCCTCCTGGAGAGGGTTGAGGTGCAGGATCAAGGCGTCCGCATCAATCATCTCCACCGCCAATTGGCACTCTTTGTAACCATAGCCGTAATTCAACTGCACCGCTCCCAAATTAGCAAACAATAAAACATCGGGTGCTGATTGGCGAACTTGGAAGGTGGATTGAAGATCAGTATCTTCGATCGCTGCGCGTAGTGATCCAAGACCCATAGCAATCCCGGTTTCCTGGGCTGCTTCCGCCAGGATGCGATTGATCATCCCAGCTTGTTCTGTGCCACCCGTCATTGATGAAATTAATATGGGTGCTTTTAACCGGCGATTAAACACATCAATATTTGTATTAATATCTTCAAGGTTGTGCTCGGGAAGTGCCTGGTGCGTGAAGCGATAATGCTCTAAACCAGTTGTGAGTCCAGACCTTACGTCTTCCTCTAAATTTATGCGGATGTGATCAGCTTTTCGAGTGCTGGTTTTCGTAACTTTCGGCATAAAGCGGTGTTCCAGTGAATTGAGTATATCTTGCCTATCTGGATTTTGGATGTCATTATAATCGATTCTTTTCGGATCAATAATTGACATCCATGCCTATCTAGACTTGACATATTTGGCGTGCAGGATACAATAAACGATATCATATGCAAGGAGGTTATTCCATGGCAGACACCTTTGAACAAATCAAGGAAATCATCGTCGATCTGTTGAACGTAGATGAAAGTAAGGTAACACTTGAAGCGAGATTCCGCGAGGATCTAGAAGCAGATTCACTAGACCTAGTTGAATTGATCATGGCTTTTGAAGATAAATTCGGCGGGGAAATTTCTGACGAAGATGCTCAGAATATCAGCACTGTTGGAGATGTGGTCAAGTATATCAACGAGCACATGGTGAGTTAACGGTCGATTGCGTAACTTAAAAGGCGCGGTTTAATCCGCGCCTTTTGTTTCATTAAGTTCTATTAATCCAAATCGATTGACAATCAAAGCTATCCCATTTATCTTTGGGAAAGATTTAGATAATTAATGAAACTGAGGGTGTTGTCTAAGGAGGCGATGAGTATGAAGATAGGGAAATTCTCAATTCTGCTGATATTAATTAGTGTGTTAATCTTAATCATTACTGCGTGTTCACCGAGTCGAGTCCTGGTGGAAGAATATGATCAAGTATCTGGTGAAACCGCAACCACGGAACCAGAGACCGCTGAAGAGATACTCCCAGAACCTGGTGAGGCCCAAGAACCGGCACCTGTTGAAGAGGACCAAGAGAAAAGTCGTGATGATGTGCCGATTATGGACAGCGGATACCGAATTCAAAAGGGACGCAGTGGGGAAAATATCGTTTACCATGTCGATGCGACAATAGAAGAAGTGTTAACTTATTACCAGGAAGAATTACCGAATTATGATTGGGAAATGGCGGGACCTCCCGATAATGCGATATCAGCTATTGCAACGATGTTGCGAGAAAATGCCGA
>JALHTN010000557.1 GCA_022865865.1 Anaerolineales bacterium | reverse complement strand
TGAAAGATTGAGGCCCCCGGTTTAATGATCAAGAGACCGGAGATTACGATCGCCAAGAAAAAAGTGATGAGAAAGGTGATGCGAATAAAATTCTTCATTAGTAAGCTCGCCTGCTATGCTGCCAGAATTATACTGTTAATATCGCCTGGAGGAGATCGAGGGAAAAATAAGGGAGGAATGTCCCCAGCTCACCGAAACAAACTGATCGCAAGGTTGGCCTCTGGACCAGTACTTTTTAGGAATTTTGTCCTAGCAGATTCTCATTTGAGGGAGTCTTATTATTGCATTGGCTGTTGATTTGGGCAGGGGGTTTTGGGTTTATTACACATTCATGATATGCAATCCAATTGATTCCTTATTGTAGATTATCTATCTGAATGTCGGGGTTCTAGATTAAGAGCAAACAAACTAAATTCACGGAATTTTCTCTGAAAATACGGTGACGATATCTCCAAGGGAAATATTAATCGTCCGAGCTAATAGATATTTGGGGATAAATATTCGAGCCAGGTTTCCAGGTTTTCGATTGTGCTTGATTAACCACGAGGAAAAGCTGCAGGTGTGAGCGGAAAAGAGTGAGACACGGTCCTGCGTCTTTGGGAGGTCCCGGATGGAGAACTTCTGGTCGCTGGTTCGCAGGACGGTACGCTTACCCTCTGGGGCTTGCCGGCCCAAGCTTCGCAATAAAGAACTGAAAAGCTGTATTGTGACTACCAGAAGCAGGATGGGATATTGGTTTTTTTTTGGGTGCAGGTGCTTTCAAAGAAAAAACTAGTCAAAATCGATATAGGTTTTATGGGGTGGGGATCGTCGAGATATCAAAGCTGTTGGCGGATAAGTGTTCAAGCAAAGCCTCGTGGATTTGATCTTGTGTCAGCAGTTGTTCATCAGAGCAGGGCATGGTATGTTCTGGTACATCACCAGAATCCCATGTCAGGCTTGTGAAATCAAGCCAATACCACTTATGGCAGTTGACGATATTGAAAAATGAGAATTGGTAGAAGGGCGGTTTAACATTCGCTGAATCAACAACCCACATTTTTTGCTCATTGCGGGTTGTAAGTTTGGTGCCGGTGCTGAAGATCAGCTCGTTGTCTGGTCTGTCCCCTTGCAGCAAGGAGTGTCCCTGCATCCATTCTGGTTGGTCGATGCCCAGGTAATCCAATATCGTTGGAGGGATGTCGAGGTTCTGAACGTTTGTGCTGATGGTATCTGAAAATTCATCATTGGGGAAATGCATCAGCAATGGTATTCGCCACCGGACGTTATAATGCATGGGATGGTCTGAATAGATGATCAGCAGCGTGTTGTCCAGCTCATCGCTTTTTTCCAATTCATCCAATAATGTTCCGATATGACTATCAAAGGTTAAAATGCTGTCATCGTAAAAATCAAGATCCCAATTTTCATTTCGGGCACCCCCGAGAGAGAATTTCTGTTGTTTAGGAGCAAATCTGGGGCCATGGGTGCCCATCAAATGAGCGTAAACAAATAGTGGCTGCTCGGTATCCCGGATCAGCTCAATGAGACGGTTTACTTGCTCTTCATCACGTTGGATTTTCACAGGCTGTGTGACAAGTGAAAATGGATTTACCATCTCTCGGATAAAGAAACTATGCATGAGGCGCTCGGTGATGCGCTCTGACATAAGGGAGGCGAAATATAGGCTGTTTCCAAATCCCATCTTGCGGGTAAAGCGAGCTGCCTGGCTTTCTTCCTGGACACGTCCGTTTACCTCAGCAAACCCATCCAGTAAATTCACCTCGTTCGCATCTATGTAATGCGGGACTCCCAGCTCGGCTGTGTAGTAGCCAGCATTGCGTAAAATTCCAGGCAAGTGCTGGGAAGCATTAATTCCCTTGAGGATATTCGGTAGCTGTAAGACACGGGTTTGAGCGGGTGGTTTGCCAGTAAGCATGGAAGTTGTCGAACCAGTAGAGTTCGATGAATTCGTGAAAGCATTCTCTGCGAGGAGGGAACTGTTAGATAATTCCTTCAGCACTGGAGTGGTGTCGCGTTCATAGCCATATAAAGACATATTGGTGGCATTTAATCCATCGCTGCCAATAAGGATAATGTTCGGTCTCTGGTTATCATCAGGATCATTTCCTGCGTCGCTGGCTGAGATAACACGATTCGAGTT
Organism: Anaerolineales bacterium; assembly: GCA_022865865.1. The sequence continues at coordinate 708 of JALHTN010000557.1, read as the reverse complement.
AGTATCTTTGATTTGTTTAAATGACAGACCTGCAGTGATCAGAAGCAAGACAGCGATTAGGGCAAATATTAAGCGGGGGATTTTGATTGGGCGGTCGGCTTGACCTCGTAAGCCCATCCAGGTTAATATTCTGGTGTTGATATAAACGAAGATTATGAGAAAACCTACTCCATAAGCGTACCTCACAGCACCACCGGTCGAGACAATTCCGAAATTAAAAATCGTGTAGGTAAAATTATCCACCAGAAGAAGGCTGATAGCGGTCAGGATAAATGTGGGGATCAAAGTCGCAATAAAAATGGGAAGTGAAGAATCACGGAATCTGGAAATTAAGAGATCTAATCCAGCAGCTATTAGCACCAGAGTCAGGCTGGCCAGGATTAACACAAAGCTGGAGATAAGTAAGATCTCAATTTTTTCAACCCATCCCATGAGATCCATGAATGAGGGTTTTGTTGCAAAGAAGAACCATTCCATGAATACATAAAAAAAGGCTGCACCTGTGGTAAGGGTCAGTAAAAAGATCCATATCGATCGCCTGGATTGCTTAATAGGCTGGGTGTTCTTGATTGGCTTTAGTACTCTGGGAAGTTCTTCATCCAAGAAATCGTTGAACAACTGCCATATCGTTATGGGACTAGCTAACGATGATTCTCCTCTGGCGGGTGATTTTATTGCAAATCTGACAAACCAGGCCAATCCAAAGAT
>JALHTN010000556.1 GCA_022865865.1 Anaerolineales bacterium | reverse complement strand
CCTCAAAAACTTCCAGACATGTCTTGACGTATTGCTATTAAACGCATTATACTCACTCATCTCGGGGTGTGGCGCAGATGGCAGCGCGCCGCGTTTGGGACGCGGAGGCCAGCGGTTCAAGTCCGCTCACCCCGACTTATGGAGTTAGCAATGAAACGTGAAGCGTGAATCCAGGATAGCTGACCACGCTTCACGTTTTCTATATTTCAATTGAAGTGAGAATCATCCAAACCACGGAGTAAGGTCTATGGCAAAAGTTGACTATGATGGTGTGGTTCAAGCAGTTCACTATGATGACCTAGGACAGGTCATGTGGGTGCGTGCATTTTTACGACGCGGAGCGGTGTGGTCCGATTACATTCAGCTCGAGCGGGGTGATCTGGTTGAAAAAATAAATTCAGGGCTGCGCTTCCGTACTGGGGAGCGGATCCCATATCTTGGCGGGACGTTCGAGACCACTTTTCTGGTAGAGTTGGTTAAGGTAAACAGCCATGAATTGCTGGTCGCTGGCGATGGGCAGACTGAGACAGATCGCCTGGAAGGCGTGCCGCTGATTTAATCTCACGTGCCTACTCCCTTTTACCACCTGAGCATTGCAGACCAGGTTGTCAAACAACCAGCACTGAACCCGGCAATAAAGTGCCTGATAAATGGACAACTAGGGGCATTTTACCTCGGCAATACGGCCCCAGATGTCCAGGTCATCTCCGGTCAAACACGCTCAGCTACTCATTTCTTTACCGTCCCCATATCACCGAATGCAGGGGTTCCTTGGCATGGTATGCTCTCCGAATATCCGAATTTGCGTGCTTCTGAAAATTTGGACTTGGCACAGGCGATATTCATCGCCGGGTATCTTTGCCATCTCCAGGCAGATTGGATCTGGGTGAATGAGATCTTTGAACCAGTCTTTGGTCCCCAACAGAATTGGGCGACTTTCTCGAATCGACTTTACTGGCACAATATCCTCAGGGCATATTTAGATGTAGAAGTATTCGCAAATTTACAAGTTGATCAGATCCTGGATCTTGGACCCGTTCGTTCACAAAAATGGCTGCCATTTATTCAAGATCATGACTTGGAGAACTGGTGGATTTATCTTTGTGACCAGCTACAACCCGGAAATAGCGTAAAGACGGTGGAAGTATTCGCCGCTCGCCAGGGAATAGATGTGCACGAATTCCGGACCATGCTCCAATCAGAAGAAAGTATGCAAGAAAATATATTTAACCATATCTCCCGCCAGCAGTTAGATGATTACTGCACGCGGTTAGTTGCCAAGAACGTATCTTTAATAGAGAATTATCTTGATCCGTGGGTCGCATCTGCTTCAGCAGCAGCTATTCAGCCTTCCAGTTTCACTCAGCAGCACGATCGGAGTGGCATATGAAATTGATCGAACGCTCACCGATTGGTTCCCAGAGCAGCTCGATTCCCTTTGTGGATCGAGCCAAAGGTATCTGGCAGTTTGGATTTTCCTGGGATCGTGATACGCAAGCCCAGCAGGTGCTGATTCAGCACTTGGGAGAAGTTTTGGATAACTCGTATACATTGATCAGTAATGTCCCCGTTCCAGGCTTCTCTTTACCTGTTCCGATGGTACTGATTGGACAAACTGGTCTGCGTACTTTTTGTGTTAGTGCAGAAAAAGGCATCTTCAGCCTGAAGGTAGACCAGTGGTATAAGCTGGATGAACAAAAGCAGAAATATCGACCTTCCCGTCCCAATTTGGTCCGGCGAACTGCTTTGATGTCTCGAGCGATCATTGAATTCTTGAAGGAGAAGGGTATTTACCTGGATGAGGGTGAAGCCACATTGTTTTTCACCCAACCCAGCGTCCACATCGATGCACCCGAATCACCGGTTCGCTTGCTGCAAAGCGATGGGGTTGACCGGTTCGCAGCCAATCTGGTAAACGAGGACATTGTTCTGGATGCGATGGAGCTGCAGAGCATCACCGATATTCTGATCAAATCAAGACCAAAGAAAACTGCAGGTGAGCAACAGCTGCCTTCCCGCTCCTCATTATCCAATTCGATTGGTTTAGGTGATTTTCAATTGAAGATTTGGCAATGGATGATCTTATTCTTGTTAGCCGTCTTCATGTTGATCACCGTAATTGTCACCGCGGTGATCATCCTCAATTCCGCATAACATTTTTAATGTAGAGTAAACATTTGCCAAATCCATTTCTCTCTATCATCATACCAGCTTACAATGAAGAGCAGCGCCTGCCAAACACTTTAGAACAGGTCTTGACCTTCTTGCAAGCCCAATCCTACCAGTCTGAAATCCTGGTAATCGAGAATGCCAGCCAGGATAAGACCTTCCAGGTTGCCGAGCAATTCGCGGCTCAACATCATACCGCACAGCTGCCCATCCTGGTTCTCCGTGAACCAGTGCGGGGTAAGGGCGCGGCGGTAAAACGCGGTATCTTCAACGCTGGTGGTGAGTATCGCTTCATGTGTGATGCCGATCTCTCGATGCCTGTCACGGAGATCAACCGGTTTATTCCACCCAATGTTGAGCAGTTCGATATCACCATTGCTTCACGAGAAGCTCCAGGAGCGGTTCGCCATAACGAACCAACCTATCGGCATTTGGTGGGTCGTGTATTCAACACTTTGATTCGCGTACTCGCCTTGCCTGGGTTAAACGACACCCAGTGTGGATTTAAGTGTTTCAAGGCCTCCGTGGCTGAGGAACTCTTTAACGAGATGAGCATCACCGGTTGGTCATTCGATGTCGAAATCCTCTATCTTGCCCAGCAGCGCAATTACCGGATCCTTGAAATCCCTATCCCGTGGTATTACAATCCAGACAGCCATATCAGCGTGGTTAAAGATTCTATGCAAATGGCGTTAGATATTTTCAAAATTCGCTTCCAGAGCCGAAACGATCAGGCATGAGTGCCCGATTCGATCCCAGCCTGCTTCCACCAGTACCCGATTTTCAATTTGAGAATGGACTTTGGGAAACCGGTCTTCATCATATCGCGGGGATTGATGAAGCCGGGCGCGGAGCGCTTGCGGGGCCAGTTGCAGCAGGTGCGGTTATTTTTGCTCGTCAAGAAACCCTGCTGGCCACCTTGGAAGGCTTAAGAGATTCGAAGCAATTGACCCCAGCTGACAGGGAAGAGTGGGCAGTCTGTCTAAAGGAATCCGCCTTTGCCTGGGGGGTTGGTTTTGCATCCCATCGGGAGATTGATCGCCTGGGCATCGTCCCAGCCACCCGGTTGGCAGCCCAGCGAGCACTGCGAGATTGTGAGTGCCAGGCAGAACACTTGCTCTTGGATTATCTCTTCCTACCAGAAATTGCTATTCCCCAGACCAAATTGGTTAAGGGTGACCAGCGATCGCTGAGCATTGCTGGTGCTTCGGTTCTGGCCAAAACTGCCCGGGATGCCCTTTTGATAGAGCTGGATCATAAATATCCTGGCTATCAGTTCACTGACCACAAAGGGTATGGGACTCCTCAGCACCTGGAGGCACTCAAGCGTTTGGGACCCAGCCCAATCCACCGCTGCAGCTTTGCACCAATTAAAAGTGCGATGCACGATGATTGATTAAACATCCTATCTAACCCTTCTTTTCTTTTCCGCTCCAGGATTCAATGTCTATTCGGAAAACGACCGTCACCTTCAAGTCATCGGTGGTGGCGGCCTCATAATCCACGCCGGGACGCAGCGCAGGAAAATGCTTGTCCATGAGCAACTGCAAGCCATGCTTAGCTTCATCAATATCATCTACAATCGTCAGGTTTCCGAAGACAACCACCCCCTTGTAACACACCCCAAAGTTCATCGCGCGCTCGGCAACGATCCACTCGCCCATCTCGCTCACGTTCAAGTTCACCGGCGTACCATCGCCAACATTCTCAAACGTACGCCCCTTGTGCGCGCCATGAAAATAGATGACATGCCTCTGCGGGTCATACGCAAAATTTCGTGCCACCGTGAACGGCTGCCCGTTCATGCAGGTGGCAAAAACCCCATAATCAGCTTTCTGTAAAAAAGCAGCGATCCAGGCATCATCTGTGATGGAACGGTCCTTTCGGCGGATTTTGGTCAATTCATTTTCAGTCACAATATCTCCTGGCGAGAAACTGGCAGGATTTTACCATTCTCCTTGCATAAATTCTCTCATCGACGTTCCCGGCAGCGAGAAAGTCGCTCCTGGCAGGGCAAAAAAATGGATTTTAGTAAGAGGTATAGAAATTATCTGTAAGGGTAATCAATCAAAATCCGGGTGCAGAGATGGTTTCGTCGATTTTGGATGACCTGAAAAGCTGTAAATAAATTCGCCGGGCTTGGAATAGCGCGGCGATTATTTTTCTTCCGTTGGTTCTTATCACCCCCTGAAGTATTTTACGCCGGAAACTCATATACCGGCGTCTCTATCACCCGGGATGGCGTCCTGCGCTCTTTGATCATTTCTTTCAAGCGCTGGAAAGTCCTTGGGGATACGAGCTGTTCACCAGTCTCTGGATTTACTCTAGCCGGGACTTTTTCGAAGATGAATAGTTTGCCGTCCTCTTCCATCAGGTAATTCACGGTTTTTTCTACCAATAATTCTTTCCACGGATATTTATTCATCTGGTCACTTCCTTACTTCAGTTATAAATCCAAGTCTTGGATTTGGTTGCCCTCTTGACACGAAATAGAATCTTACCAGATTATCTGCTCTTGTGCAGGAAAATAACCAGGGAATCCAGATATAAATGAAGTTGTCTCACCTCATGCTGGACGAAGAGAAGCATCCCCATTGCTATCTTGAGACCCTTCGCTGCGATCCCGCCACGGTTCGGGGATCAGGATCCTGCGAACAATGACGGGGTTTCAATGAGGGAGGTTCATCTTGCTGATAGCCACATATTGGCAGGTATCAATGAGGGCGATCACTTTCCCGGTGGGCGGTAGTCGCCTTGTTTCTTAGTTGCCTGATCAACCTCTTCGCAGGTAAGAAGAACCGTGGTCTTTGTTTTGACAGCTCCGCTGGCGCTGCTGATCATCGCCGCAGCGGTTACACCGATATTGTCAAGACCATCCACGATTACGAATCCATCGTAATCCCCGAACGAGAAATAATAGCTCTCCATTTTACCGCCCAGGCTTTCGATCAGCTGTCGGGTTGCTTCCCGGCGTTTTGAGCCACCCTCCTTAAGCAAGCCCTGTAAACCTTCACCGGTATAGCTGAACTGCACCAAATATTTTGCCATTTCACACCTCCTGTGGTAATAATACTAATAATATCATAATCATCTAATAATAATATGGGCAATGATCGCACAATATCGAAATATCGGCTCAGCACCACACACTATGAAATCAGCTGCAGCATGTGTTTCGAATGCTCTTCTGAAATTTCGCCTGGGTGGATTGCCTATGTGAATAATTTCTGGATCACGGAGATCTAGATTTCTGTATCGAGAGTGTCACAGGACACAGTAAGCTAATTTGAACCCGGTAAGATTGTCATTAAAGAATATTGATCTATATTTACCCTGGAGGATCAATTTTTCTTTTGGTCTTTAGAGCCATCCCCAGGCAATTCTGGCAGATACAGGCCCGTCTGAGCGCTTGCTCAGGGATTTGAGCCAGCAGCTCACGCGGGAATTTCTTATCATCACACCAGCATTCCCTGGCCTCCGGATCAGCTGCCATAGCACACTGGTTGGGACGACCACAGAGCGGGCATATTGAGGCATCGATGGGGGGTTCGTTCATGCATTCACCGTGGATAATGGGAATTAGGATCCATTATTGAGTATATCAACTGGATGGGGGTGTTTATACTCGCACTCTCAAGAGCTTTGGATCATACATCGGTTTTAGCGAAGCTCTTGCAGGGTATCGCTCACCTGCCACTTCGATCTCGTAGGTGCCGCTGTGGATGTAATCGGGAGTTGCGATTCCGTCTTCGTTTTCCACAGGGCCAACACCTACACAACCCCCCAGGGTATGCCCGTAGCCACCCGACATGATGTAGCCAACCCGTTCTCCATTCCGGAAAATGGGCTCACCGTAGTACAGCAGCGGCTCAGGATCATCCAGCAAAAACTGCACCAGCCGGTATTTGAGCCCAGTCTCTTTATGCTTTAGCAGCGCTTGCCTGCCAATGAACCCACCAGGTTTATCAAAATCCACAAAGAAGCTCAACCCTACTTCCAATGGTGTGTCCATATTATCGATATCGTTGCCATAATCACGGTATGCCTTCTCCAGACGCAGCGTATCTAAGGCTTGTAATCCGATGTGTTTCAAGTCCATATCCTGGCTTGCTTCAACGAGCATATCAAACACATGCAGCGAAAACTCCGTAGGGATATACAGCTCCCACCCCAGTTCGCCAACATATGTTACCCTAATCGCCCTGACGGTCGCGTAACCGATATCAATTTCCTGCGAAGTAAGGAAGGGAAAGGCGTTATTCGATAGATCAGCATGCGTGACGCGGCTCAGAAAATTGCGTGACTTGGGTCCCTGGATGTTCAGCACACTGTAAGCCGAAGTAATATTTGTGAAGGTGGTGTTCGAATCAGGTGGGGTGTTGCGGCGCAGCCAGGCCTGAACTTGGGTAATGGTACCGTCTCCAGTCAGGATCAGATACTGGTCTTCTGCTAGCCGGGTTACGGTCAGGTCAGCTTCGATCCGGCCGTGCTTGTTGAGCCATTGGGTGTAGACGGTCCGTCCTTCCGGTACCGCTACGTTATTGGCGCAGATCCGGTTGAGAACTTTTTCCGCATCGCCTCCCTGGAGCAAGATTTTGCCCATCACAGAATAATCCATGAGAGTCACCCCTTCGCGGACTGCCCTGTGCTCGGCTGCGCTGTATTCAAACCAGTTCTGCCGTCCCCAAGAGTATTCAACTTTGGGTTCAATCCCTTTTGGCGCAAACCAGGCTGGATACTCCCAGCCGGCGTAAGTGCTGAAATATGCTCCTGCCGCTGCCAAGCGGTCATGGAAAGCGGATTTCCGGGCACCGCGTGCCGACTCAAAAATCCGGTTGGGATATGGATCTTCAAACATAAATCCCAGCAACTCAACCGTGCGGTCTTTGAGGTATCCTGGATTATTCTGGAAAGGAAGCATACGAGAGATGTCGATTTCAGTCACATCCACATCTGGAGTACCATCCGTGATCCATTGAGCCATCACACGCCCCGCACCGCCCCCCAGGAGAATGCCCAGCGAGTTGAAACCCGCGGCGACGTAGTAATTATCTAATTCCGGTGCCTGACCCATCATTGGTTCAAGGTCCGGGGTGAAGCTCTCTGGTCCGCAGAACAATTTATGAATGCCAGCATTTTCTAAGACTGGAATGCGCTGCATGGCAGCTTCAATGTACGGCATCATCCGATCCCAATTGGG
>JALHTN010000555.1 GCA_022865865.1 Anaerolineales bacterium | reverse complement strand
TTGATCTTCATCATCGTTTTCAGCGGTGCTCTGGGCGCGCTGGGTGGCAGTGATGAAGTCGAGCGCCTCACGCTGCCGGTCGTCGACCTCGATGGCGGCGAAGCTTCCCAATCATTGCTTGCCGGGCTCGACGCCGCCGGGGGGCTGCAAACCAAGCTGTATAAACATAATGATGCTCAAAACCTGCTCGATGCCAACGACATCAACCGCATGCTGGTCATTCCTGCTGATTTCACCAGCGGTACCGCTCAGGGACAGCAGGTCGAACTGACCCTCATCAGCCACCCCAATGCAGACCTCCAGGAGACAGAGGCTGTGCGCCTGGTAATTGTTGGTGTGACTAGCGAGATGTCCTTAGAAAGCCAGATCGAAGCCAGTCTGAGGCAGATGGGTGACATGCAGGCCAACGCTCCCGAAGAATACCAGGTTTTCACCACCGATCGTGTCCTGGCTCAAGCTCGCAGCCAGTTTGAGACTGCCCAAACCCGGCCCTTGATCGAGGTGATTGAGACTGTCCCCTCCCGGGAGGGAGAACGCGAGTTGGTGCAATCCATTGGCCTGGTTGCAGTTGCCGGCATCGCGGTCCTGTTTGTCTTTGGGACTGCCCAGGTGACGGCTCGATCTATTTATGATGAAAAGAAGGTCGGCTCATTTCGTCGTCTCCTGGCAGCACCCATGAGCAAATCTGCCCTGCTTTCCGGTAAGATGCTGCCCAACATTATCGTCGGCATGATCCAATTCACCGTGATCTTCGCTTTCGGTGTTTTCGGATTAAAATGGCTTGGTTTATCCGCGCCCACCCTCGGCAATGAGCCGCTCTCGGTGGTGCTGGTGTGCTTCGTTATATGCTTATGCTCAACCGCTTTCGGCATCTTGATCGCCGCCATTGCCCGCACAGAGAACCAGATTGGCGGCTTGACCAGCTTGCTGGTTTGGGGTTTGGGCATCCTCGGCGGAGCCTTCATCCCCATTGCCTTTCTTGACCAGTTCCTTGGACCAGTGGTCAAGGTCATCCCTCAATATTGGGCGAATAGAGCCCTCAGCAGCTTGATGCTGCGCGATTCGGGTCTAGCCGATGTGACTACTGAGATCGCTGTCTTGCTCGGCTTCACATTGCTTTTCTTTTTGATCGGCTTGTGGCGCTTCGACTTTGACTGATCGATTTGATGCTGACCATAAATCAGTCTTTTGTCAATAAGCACATTCCACAACCATCAGGAGCATGTATATGAAATCAATCTATTACACTCTATCTGTCGCCGGAAAAGAAATCCGCTTGATCGTCGCCGATCGCGGCTTGCTTGCGGTGCTGCTTCTTCTACCGATATTGTTGGGTTCACTTTTCGCGGGTCTCAACCTTATGGCCAATGAAGAAGGAGAGACCAATATCCTGTTAGAGATCATCCTGGTCAACGAAGATCCAGGCATCTTTGGAAGCGAGATGGCAAAATCTATTCAGGGTATCAACGAACTTTCTGTAAAACAAGCCGATACTGTTTCATCCGCAGAACAACGTGTTGTGGAGGGAGAAGTCGCCGCCGCCGTTATCATTCCACCGGAATTCTCTGCAAATATCGACTCTTACACCCCCACTGAAATTGAAGTCATCATCGATCCCGCCCAGGCAGAAACCGCCAGCATTGTCACCGGCATCATCAACCAGGTGGCTGCTGAAGTCACCATTTGGGGTGAAATTCAATATGGTATTCGCACCATCATGGCTGAATCGGATTTGCTCTCAGAAGCTAGTCCTGATCAGCTGCGCGGTATCGAAGCTCAAAACCTGGGTGTGATCATGACCCAGTTGAACGAGCTGCGCCGCAATCCAGCCATCGCCGTGATCAATGAAAACCTCGAAGGCATCAAAGTTGAAAGTGGTATCGCTCTTTTCATCACATTCTTGTTTCCCGCGTTTACTGTCATGTTCATCTTCTTTATCGTGGGTGCTGAGAGTGCTTCGTTGCTGCAGGAGCGCGAAGCGGGCACCTTGCGTCGTTTGCTGGCCGCCCCTCTTCCACGCTGGACAATCATCGCTGGCAAGATGCTGGCCTATGGTTTGCTCGTCTGTACCCAGGTAGTGATCCTTTTTACTCTCGGATATGTAGCCTTCGATATTAGCCTGGGAAGAGACCCCTTCGCTCTGGTGGCTATTACGCTCGCAGTGGCCTTCACTGCTGTCTCCATGGGCATGTTGGTAGCTGCTTTCGCCAGGACAGCCAAGCAGGCTGATAACGTCGGCATGATCCTGGCTTTCGTTTTTGCAGGCATTGGCGGCGCCTTTCCTACCTGGCCGCCCATGTTCCGCTCAGAAGGCTTGATCGGCATCCTGTCAAAATTCACCCCCCACGCTCACGCCCTCGAAGGATACTACAGTGTCATGGCAGAAAACGCGGGTTTTGTCCAAATACTGCCCCAGCTTGGATTTCTGCTGCTCATGGGCTTGGTATTTTTCTTGATCGCCGTCTGGCGCTTCCGCTTTGATTAAAACCCATCTATAGGGGTGAAGCGTCCACCATCAAAATTGCTGCAGTACGCTGATTCTGATTGTGGGTGCTTCGCCCTACCTTTAAAAACCAATACTTCTACACACTACTGGCAAGCAATTCTTCCATCTCCGCAGGTATGCGGGGACATCCCTCTTTATTGAGTACTGGTTTTCCCGCCTGATTGAAAATTCCAAACCGATCCCATTCATAATCTCTGACTTCAAAGTCTAGTTCAAAGTGATAGTTTTCCACCGCAGAGCACCTTGCAGTTAATTAATGAAAATAAACAACTGGCTCCTCAATGCATTTGGTCCGGCTTTCTCCGTATATGAGAGTTGTTCATCCTTCTCGCTGTGACCTGGTCTCAGGTCATTAACAGCATCTCCCTCAATTGCTTCTTCACGTTTTATGATTTAAGTTGACAGCTGCTCCAAGCAATGCTTGTGATCTGGCAATCTCTTAATTTGAGGTTCAAACGTGCTGATCGACCAGGATCGGATTTCCATCAGGATCAACCTCGATAAAGCTGGCGGGGCCCATAGTGCTCTCGTCTGCTTCGCTGATCAGCTCCACCTCTAGCGCCTTCAGTTGACGCTGCAGATCGCGCACGTCCGTGTAAGTATCCAGCTCGCGGGCGCTGCTGTCCCACCCAGGATTGAAAGTTAGCATATTCTTTTCAAACATCCCCTGAAAAAGACCGATGACGTGTTCGCCATTCTTCATAATCAGCCAATTCTGAGAGGCATCTCCACCGAAGATTTCGAAGCCGAGCTTCTCGTAGAACTCCCGCGAAGCCTCAATATCTTTGACTGCTAAGCTAATCGAAAATGCACCGAGTTCCATAATAATTATTCCCCACTTTTAAATATGCTGTTTGCAAATCATGGGGAAATAATACCAATACCCCTCAAAATAATCAGGATATGTGATTATATCCGCCAAAAAGAATAGTCTGCTTTAGACTGGCTTGCCTCACTTGATTTGTGCAATCGCGAAGATCGCCTTGAACGGCACGCAGTAGATCACCTCGCTGCCATATGCATCCAGTTCGGTCACCAGCGTAAAATCTCTTTCGACAAAAGACGTTGGAGATGGAAGTTGCTTTACCAATCCACTTCGCAAGCCTTGCCCGTGAACTGCGAACTCTCTTTTGTATACTGCATCAGCTCAATTTGCACCCCGCTGGGATCGCTGATCCAGGCCTGCCAGCTATTATCACGGCCGAATTTTTTATCGCTGATTTCCCAGCCATTCTTCCGTATTTCGGCGATGGCCGCTTCAAGGTCCTCCACTTCGAGGCACAGGTGGTGCATAAGGGAAGATGAGTTTTCGACCTCTTTTTCCTCAATAAAGACTTCGACATATGTTGTGTTGCCTGCTTCGGCATAGAACCCATACAGATCGCCGTCTTTGATGAATTCGAAGGTTTTTTCCATCCCCAGGATATTGCAGTAAAAATGTTCGCTGGCCTTCAGGTCGTGTGAACCGATGTTGATATGGGCAAGTTGTTTGATCATGATATTTCCTCCTTATGTTGTGTTATTCCCCCTTCAGGTAGCGATCGAAAAACTCAATCGTGCGGCTCATCGCCTGTCC
>JALHTN010000554.1 GCA_022865865.1 Anaerolineales bacterium | reverse complement strand
GGGGGTGGGATTTACTTTGTGGCAGCCATCTTGCTGGGTGGCCTGCTGCTGATCTCAGCCTGGAAGGTTTGGCGCGGTGAGGGGAATAAGGTTGCCTGGAAAATGTACCGGCATTCGAGTATGTACCTGGCATTCTTGTTCCTGGCTTTAATGGTTGACGCATTGGTGTAAATTTATTGGTAGCAAAAAACTACTGGAAGGAGTCATCTTCCAGTAGTTTTTTATTTCTTAATCCGATCTGAGCGGAATGACCTGCATTGCGCTCACTCTTCGCTCCACATTACATGCGGGATTCAAGTGCACTGCGCTCCGCTTTGCGTGCTTGGAGCGATCCAATTTACTCTGCTTGCTTAACCTCCACCTCAACGGTGATATCTCCCGCGCGCTGAAATTCTAAAGTCAAATCGAATGTATCCCCTACCTTCAAATCATTCACCAGGTCAGTCAGCATGACATGCAAACCTCCGGGGGCAAAATCCACTACATCATTTGCCGGGATGCCCACCAGGTCCTGGCGTTCCATGGTCATCGTGCCCTCCGGATCCATCTTGCTGGCATGGATCTCTGTCACCTGTGCCACGTCGCAAACAGCACCTATCAACCCATCACCTTGGTCGTTGTGATTATTGATGGTGAAATAGATCGCGCTGTTGTCGCCCTGAAATCCCGGTCGCGCCCAGGTATCCTCAATCGACAGATCGCCAGGTCCAGAACAGGCACTGGCGAGCAGGAGAACTACAAATACAGTGAGAATAGCGGTTAAGGTTTTCATCAAGCCCTCCAAATATATTATCAATTATGCTCTTGTCAAGTATTATAGTACTTTGTGGGGCGATGTGAAATAAAATATATAGTCCCGGTTATCCCCCGCAGCAGGCTGTTTATATGACCTGGATCAATGTCCCGCGACCCAATTTATACCAATCCGAGTGCTGGATCACCGGTGTAGACCAGCGGTAAATCCATTTCGCATCTTCGTTGCGCATGTTTACACACCCATGGCTCATCCAGGAACCGAAGTTATCATGCCAATAGGTACCGTGGCAGCCGATCCCGTAAGCGTGAAAAAAGCTCACCCAGGGGACCCCCGGCAGCTCGTAGGCTTCTAGGTCATTGGTAATGTTTCCATCCCCCATGTGGCGGGAGGGCGTTTTCCTGGAAATATTGAAATTGCCCTGGGGGGTATCGGTAGGAATACCATTCGGGGAAGGTCCCTGGCTGGGGATACCGGTGGAGATGGATGCCTGAAAGACCTGCTCTGAACCCTCGAAGGCAACCAATATTTGCTCTGCGATCGAGATCAGGATGCGTTTCTCCGCTGCTGGAATTAAGGGAGAAAGGGGTGTGATCTCTACCCTGGAAATGGGGCGGATATGACTGGTGGGTACGCAGTACTGAATTCGCAAGCGGTCATCGGTGAGCTGATACCAGGATTCTCCATCTGGTCCCTGGATGTATCCTGTAATCCAAAACACGGCACCATAATAAAGCCGGTAGATTGGCTGCCAGCGCTGGGATGAGATTTTATGCATGGCTTGTGTAAAGGGCACGCTGATTTCTCCCAGGCAGCCTTTCTTGGGGATCATTGCCAGCGGCAGATTGAGGTGGGCGCTATCTACCCGCTGAATATAAGCGCTATGCGCATAGCCTCCAACCAAGCGATACCAGCGGGGATTGCGCGGTGGCCCGGATGCACTGTCAAGCTCAGTGATAATGTCTACCAGCTGATCGCGGGACAGCCATTTGATCATCGGGCTGGCAAAATCGGGTTCCTGGTACAACCCAATAGCGCGAACGGTCACCCGGCCCAGGCCGAGGGGATTAATATCTTCCTCCGGAGGCAGCCATGCACGCAGAGGTGAGGGTACCAGCAATGCCAAGGAAAGCCCCCAAATCTTCAGGAATTCTCTCCTTTTTATGGGAACTGGTTCGTGCATCCAAAAAACCTCCAGCTATATTCTACATTACCGGAGGAAAATTAATATTAATTTATCAATTGGGAAGCTTCAGATAACTTCGACCCGGGTTCCATTACCCTTGCGGATCCAATCGCCCGTTTTTGCCACCGGAGTCGACCAGCGATAGAGCCATTTGGCATCTTCAACCCGCATATTAACACACCCGTGGCTCATGCGCCCACCGAAATTATCGTGCCAATAGGTACCATGAAAAGCGATTCCCGTCATATGCTCAAAAAAGCAAGTCCAGGGGACACCGGGCAGCTCATAAGCGTCGATTTCAGCGGTGAGCTGACCGTTACCCATGTGCTTGGATGGCAGTTTGGGATCGATATTAAATTGACCACGCGGTGTCTCGGTAGGAATGCCAGTTACTCGCCCCAGGCTGGGTAAACCGGTTGACACATGGGTATGCAGAACGACTTCTCCATCTTCGGAGGCGGTTAAGGTTTGTTCGATTAAATTGACCTGCACAAATTTCCTCTCCGGTGGTACCTCAGCCGAGAGGGGGGATAATTCATCGTCCGGGATCAGACGCACATGAGTAGCCGGCACATGGTAATCAATATGCAGCAATTCGTCGCTTAAGCGGTACCAGGGTTCGCCATCCGGCCCTTCATCTATACCTGTAACCCAGTGCACGGATTGGTAATAGAGTCGGTAAAGCGGATCCCAGGTATCCAGCACCTTTGAGAGCCGCAAACTATTTGTGTATGGCACAGATATCTCGCCCAGCGAACCGTCTTTACGGATTCTCCTGCTGGGGATGGCGAGAGCTGCGTTTTCGACACGCTGCAGGTAGGCGCTGTGCGAGTAGCCCCCAACCACTTTGTACCAGTGCGGATTGATTGCGGGACCATAGGGAGAGATCAGATCCTGGGCTAATGTCAGCAGCTCGTCACGAAACCGCAAACCGACTTTATCGCTTTTCAAATTGGGTTCTTTATAGATGCCAATACTGGAGATGGTCACCCGGCCGATACCCAAAGGTGGGACTTGATCTTCCGGCGGCAGCATATGGCGCAGGGGATTGATTGCCAGTGAACCAAATCCCATGCTGCTTAATTTTAGAAATTCGCGCCGGTCAATAATATTTGTCATGAATTCGTGCGGTCAGTGGAGCGATGTGAAGGAGTATGATATAGATAACTTTGCTCAGAAGATCCTTACCTGGGTGCCGAAACCGTTCTTCTCTACCTCAGCAGGGTGGTTTACTGGCATGGTCCAGCGGAAAACCCATTTGGCATCTTCATTGCGCATGTTCACGCATCCGTGACTCATCTGCCAGCCAAAATTATTGTGCCAGTAGGTGCCATGCAAAGCGTAGCCAGTATCCAGCCGGTGGAAGAACATGGTCCAGGGTACCCCAACCAGCTCGTATGCATCCAGGTTCAGGTCGCCCAGCATTAAAGCCCCATCGCCCATGTGTTTAGAGGGCATCTTCGAATAGATATTGAAACTGCCCTCCGGTGTCGCGGTCGGAATGCCGTTGCTGGTGGGGCGGCTGCTGGGGATGCCGGTAGAAACCCGGGTCTCGAATATTGCTTGATCTCCCTCATATGCGGTCAGGTTCTGCCGTGCCAGGTTAATTTCGATGCGTTTCTGGTTGAAAGGGACTTCTGGTGAGATCGGTGATAATTCCGCATCCGTTATCGGTCGTAAATGACTGGCGGGAACCCAATAGCTCCAGGGCTGCAGCTCGTCTGTGACCTGGTACCAGGCTTTACCATCTGGTCCCTGGTCGACAGCTGTAATCCAATGAGTGGTTTCGTAGTACAGGCGGTACTCCACCTGCCAACCATCGTACTGGTTGTAGGTGTAAGATTGCGAATATGGAACCGTGACCTCGGCCAGCTGGCCAGTTTCTGCGATCTCTGAGGATGATTCGTTGTAGTTGATCTTCACTTTCTGCAGGTAGGAGCTGTGTATATAGCCACCCCACACCCGGTACCAGAGCTTATTGTAGAAAATGGGGGCATCAGGTGGTTCGAGTTCGTAGTAGATTTGCACGATCTGATCCCGGTAGCGTTTGCCCACGATCTGAGCCCCATCCCGGGGTTCACCATATACATCGACTTCGCTGACTGCCACCCTGGCGATATGCCCATAATCCTGGTCGGATTCTCTGGGGACAAATGGGGTGAAAGCCAGGGTGCCAAGAGAGAGGCCTCCCAATTTGAGGAAATCGCGCCGTGATAAATTCTTACCCATACTATCCGGATTTTAATCGACCCAGGTGAAGAGATCAAGTTAGAGATTTTGAGAATCTTCTAATAAACTGATTATTGGGTGGAAAATTCCAGCAAATGTGTAACAAAAATGAACAATTGGCGTTTATATAGTTGACGCTCGTGCGAGTGTCAATGGGGTGGGCGGCCTTGGGTGGGTGGCCCGCCTCTTTTTTTTTAACCAGGGGGAGATTTCCAGTATCAGCTCATTCTCTGATTAATCCAACAAATGGCACCACACACGAATTGAGCGCATCATTCGTGGCTTGGATCCAGCTGCCTTGCAGCTGCGGGACGAAATGGTGTTGTCGACTTAAATCCCCCAGTTGATAATACGAATTCAGCTTTTAATGCGATTGTGCCAGTATTCTTGATTCTCTGGTTATCTTATGCTGCATCCTGCCGAGAATCACTCCAAGTTGTCCTTCTTCCAACCACTGCCTGATTGCAATTCATGAAATGCTGGTCATTATTTTTAGGATAACCGTACTACAGACAAATACCACGTTTCACAAGAAAATTACCCCTGTGGAAAACCCCAATTGATCTCTGGCAATAAGAAAAGATTCTATTTATGCCCTCTATCTTTGCGTTCGTGAAAATGCGTATTGTCTGAAAAAATATTTTTATACCGCAAACACCGAGAATAACACCCAACCATGGAAATCCTTACCGCGATTTTGTTCTTTATCAATATGATCTTTATCCCGGATGCGCCGCTTTCTGACGAAGCAATGCGTGAATTTGGGCAGCAGCTTGAACCGTATTACGTCGAAGCAGGTATACCGACCGATACCAGCAATACCGGGCTGCATAAACTGCCGACCACCTACTGGGGTGCTACGGTATGGTCCGGACGCTGCACGAACCAGGTATACCTGAGCGAGCGCTTTGCAGATCCCAGCCATCCCTTTTTCAACAGCCCCATGTGGAAATATGTGCTGGCTCATGAGTGGGCGCATGTTGCCCAGGGAGTCAACTGCTGGGAAAATGAAGCCGAAGCGCAGCTGATCGCATTGGCGATTCTGGCTGAGGCCGGGGAGTGGGATACGGTTTACACTGTGCTGGAGTGGATGATAACGCTCAGTGCTGCGGATGAGGTGATAAACCAGCTGCAGCTGCCGAAACGGGAAGTAAATTACTACGGGGTGGTGGAAATCACCCAGCTTGAGGCGGTTGAGATGCTGATCAATGATCAAGATGGCTATTTTGAGCTGCGCACAGGCCAGTTGGACGCGCATATCTTGTGGCAGTTTCTCCAAGATTTGGTTGAAAATACGGGGGATATGGAGTACAGTGGGGCACGTTGAGGCGTAAAATAATATCCTGAAGATTAGAAAGACCGCTCAATTTTGATGCATCATTGAGCGGTTATTGGTTTGATGTGTTTATCAATTGGATCAACTAGGGAAGGGTCCTTTCATAAATCTGACTCCTGGTTCGAATAGTATCTGATTCAAG
>JALHTN010000553.1 GCA_022865865.1 Anaerolineales bacterium | reverse complement strand
TTGCGCATAGCCTTCTTCGAGATACGGACACGATTTCAAAGAGCAGATTTCTCCCCGTTGGGTACAATATTGAGGTATTCGGGGGCGTTTTTCAATATCAATCTTGACCTTGGTTCATGGAATGCAGTTTACTATTGCTTCATTATTCGTTACAGAATATCTAGATCAAGAAGATTGGTATAGGCAAATAGATCTTATCACTGGAAAAATTAATCTAACCACCCTTTATGGGTGTCCAGAAATCAATTGATTCAGAGAATTGGCTTTTATATGATCAAGTATGTTCCAATCTGAAGTGTGCCACCACAAGTGGATCAATTCTTCCCCAAAAATATTCTTGAGATATTTCAAGTGCTGCAGCAATCCGCGTATAAATTTCCACCGGGTCCAACTTTTGAGCCAATACTTTGTTTACCAACCCTGGTCGGGTTTCTACAAGGTAGCGAATAAGCCAGTAACCACATGCATACAGCAATATGATATCTTCCCGGCTTTGCGTTCTCAAGTTGATCCTGTTCGCTGATTTGTGATCATGGTCAGCATCATTTAATAATACCAAGGTCTCAAACAGCACAGTGGGTTTTCCCAGGCACCTATCGACGCTAACCATGGCCAATCCCTCATTCAACCAGGTGGGTAGATCAATTTGGTAAGAGCAAGCATGGGTGAGTTCGTGGCAAACGATCGAAAGCAATTTCTGTTCAGGGTTTTCCTCCTTGGCAAAAAAGCTCTCCCCCATAGCATCTGGGGTTTGAGCAATTAGCCGGGGTGCTTTGATCCCCACAACCTGTCGTGTTCCATAACGCTTTGACCAACCACCCGCATAATGCCAGCGCGTTTTAAACTCGCGATACCAAATATGCAGTGTCAACCCCAAGAGAATCTTTGATCCCGCGGTTGCGCCTTGAAAAATACAGCGCGGTCAGGAAGTCAAAAGGTAAACCTGGCAATTTTCAGGTACTGGCAGTTGCCACGAGCTGCTGATCGTTTGAACGCTCCGCTCACATGCCAAGGCAAGTTGATCAACTGCCGCTTTCTCATCCGAATCGTAATATAGGGTCAATCCGCTTATCGCTATAGATTCCATTTTTGCTTCCTTGTTGATCCTATCTATCCTCCTAAATTATTTACCTGGAAATGGCAGCAAAAGTTTGCATGCGGAATCGAAATATATCCATAACACTCTTGTGAACTGGTTGTTTGACCTACCCTGAATTAATCTGTATCAAATGCGGTCACAGCGGAGGGCAACACGCGCGTGACAGCATGCCCGGCAGCTGGAAGCCCAAGAAGGACAGCACTAATCACCTCATCTCTGGTCGCTCCTGATTGTTTCGCAGAATGTACGTGGAACGGGATTCCACTTTCCAATCCCAGGGCAGCTAATACTGCCAGGTATGCCAGTGCGGATGTCCTTTTATCAAGGGCACTCGCTGACGAGAGGTTTTGGACGAGCGCATTCCAGGCTGCGGCTTGCTCCGGTGCCTCCTTCAAAAAAACCTCAAATGCACTGCTGATTAATGATCCCTTCTCTTTCATGAATTTCTCCTTTCATATATTTTTACTACTCATCAATCCGATCCTTTATGCGATTCTAACTCATACATACTTCGAAATACGATCGCTGTTCTGGACCATGCAAACCTTTTTCTTTAATTCGATTTCTAAGATAAACACTCCAATGAATTTGCAAGCCCGATCTGCATGATTAATGTGCTGTTATTATTATAATTGGCGGTTGATAAACTGATTGGAAATATTGGAAATCCAGCAATCGGATCTGTGAACAATGAAAGGATCAGATCTATCGGCATTGGACAATATGAAAGAAAAAATCTGGCGGCATTGAGATGAGTAAAATTTGTATGTTTAAAATCTCTCTCCAGCCAAAACAGATTCCATGTTTGATCGCGAAGCCAGCAAAAACCGAAGCGATGTAAGAATTAACCCTCTTAACCTATCCTTAACTGAGGGAAAGAGTCACTCATTAAACTTGAATCCGATTACAATTCCCGGTTCAGGAGAATCCATGAAATTTGTATCGAAATGGCGGGTTCTAATCCCGTTAATAATTATTGGCGCGTTTTCTGTAGCTTGCAGCACTTCTTTTACTGCGAGTCCTGAATCGGACAAAAATTCCGACTTTTCGTCCATCGATCCAACTTTAACGCATATTCAATCATCTGAGATTGTTTCAGGAGTTTTGGGGGATCGATTAGACGAGTATATTACGACAGATAAGCCATTATTTAGCGGCTCAATTCTGATCGCTCGTGAGGGGGAAATATTGTTAAGCAAAGGCTACAATTACGCAAATTGGGAATTGAAGGCTCCAAACAGCTCCCAGACCAAGTACCGCATCTCATCAATCACAAAACCTTTTACTGCCACCTTAATAATGATGCTCAATGAGGAGGGACTGATCGATCTTGAAGATGAGCTGTGCACTTATCTGCCAGATTGTCCGGTTCACTGGCAGGAGATAAAAATTCGCAACCTGCTCAATCACACCTCAGGTGTGCCCGAGTACACAACCCTGCTTGGAGGTGACAATGCCTCCCGCGATCCACATAATGTTGCTGGTCTGGTGGATTTATTTCGGGAGGAGCCACTTGCCTTTGCTCCCGGGGAATCTTTCCAATACAGCAATTCAAATTTTATTCTCCTGGGAGCAGTCATTGAACAGGCTACTGGTGATCGATATGAGGAATTTCTCGAGAAAGCAGTGTTAAACCCGCTTGAAATTGAGAATAGTGGGTTAGATTATCACAGCCAGATATTGAAAGACCGTGCAGCAGGTTATCAAATACAAGGTCGGGTATTGGTTAATGCTCCCTACCTGGATATGAGCAATGCATATGCCACTGCTGGCATGTATTCGACAGTGGAGGATTTATTTCGCTTTGATCAAGCGCTTTACTCCGATCAGCTTCTCAACCAGCAGAGCCAGGAGATCATGTTTACGCCATATTTTGGTTTGGATGGTTCGGGAGGAGAATATGGCTATGGCTGGCAGATCAGCGAATTCGAAGGGCATCGCAAAGTCGGACATATTGGGGGGATCAATGGATTTCATACATCCTTGGGTCGCTACCTGGATGATGAGGTAACGATAATCTTACTCTCAAACATTGAAACTGAGGATATTGAATCAATCGTGACTGGTTTAGAGGAAATCATATTCAACCAGAAATAGCACCTCGCAGCTAGCCACTCTTCATGTAGAATGAAGCAGACCAGATCATCTTCGAGGGTTGATTATGATATCTTGTTTGATGTGGCCGCTTGCACTCGTCGCCTAAACAGTATTGCCGTTTCGATCACTGCAGGAGCAGAGCAAATGGGAATGCGACCCGGCGCAGAGCAGCGGATAAAGAGCCAGATCGAACCAGCGCGGGAAGTATATAAGCTGCTTCTAGATCTTACCGAGATTCGATTGCCAATCGTTGAGGATTGGCTAAATTGATAGTGTGACCGTACTCAAGTGGGTAATATTTACGGTAATGAAAATTATTAATTCTTTCCAAGGTTAAGATGTCAGATGAGTATATAATCTGGAATGATTGACCACACATTTTGAATTTGGAGGACAAATGGATAACTTGCAATGGGATGAATTGATCCCCTGGATAAATATTGGCGTGATGGTTTTCAGCTCCGTGCTGATGTTTTACTTTTATATGCAGAGCGCCCGGCCAGCCCAGCTCGAGAAAAAAATTGGCGTGGACGCATACCAGAAGTGCGGCAGCTATAGGATGATCGCCAGCGTTTTTGAGCTGATCGTAATTGGAACTTATGTGGTCTATTATTACTTTCCATTGCCGCTGCCAATCCCAACTACCTTTCCCTGGCCATATTGGATATCGGTTGTCTGTGCATTGATTATCGGGATTCCTTCCGGTTATATCATGCTGCGGGGGGTCCTGGATGCCGGTGAAGCAAGTATACTGCCGAAGAAAAAGGGCAAATTATTTGGGGGCATTTACACAAAGATCCGCCACCCGCAAGCAATGGGTGAGCTGCCATTGTGGTGGGTGCTATCGCTTATCTTGAATTCCCCATTTCTGGCGTTGTATTCATTCATCTGGATACCGATCTTCATAGCAATGTCTTTGGCCGAGGAAAAGGATTTGATGATCCGGTTTGGAAAAAAATATGCTGTATACAAGGAGAATACGGGTTTTATCATTCCCAGGAGAGCTTGAGAGGAGAAGTAAGTTATGACAGCAGCCATCTTCCTATATACTGGAGCGGTAGTAATAACCTTATGGGGTATCTCCCATATCATCCCGACCAAATCTGTCGTGGCTGGATTTGGAACCCTGTCAGCGGATAATACTCGCATCCTAACCATGGAATGGGTGGCTGAGGGATTGACTTTAATCTTCCTAGGATTACTGGTAATTGTGACCACGTTGATCATCGGACCTGATACAGCTCCTGGAAATTTAATCTTCATATCAGTCGCCGTGATGCTGATCGTTATGGCAGTCTGGAGTGCATTAACTGGTGCACGAACTGCGATTTTACCCATGAAAGCCTGCCCTTTTGTCAAATCGATCACAGCGATACTCTTCATCCTGGCGGTTGTTCTGTGAGAGTTGGTTTTTTGGAATGAAAAGAACTGTTAAAGAGGGCGAGCATGGTGGATGAGCGTATCGAATGGCTGCTCAATGCAGATGAACCATGGACGCGCTTCCGCACATTGGTGGACCTGCTCGAGCAGCCCATAAATTCAACCGATGTATTATCTGCACGCCTGGCGATGCTGAACCACCCACAAGTGATTGGATTAATCGAAAAAGCTTCCACCTGGCCTGGTTATCCGTTGAAAAGACACAACGATGCTAAGCATCCCCTATATGCTATCAGCACCCTGGCAGATTTTGGTCTGCAGGCAGCAGATCCTGGAATGGGAGAGATAATCTCATCCATTTTAAACCACCAATCTCCAGAAGGGATGTTTGAAACGCCTGTTTTGATCCCTAGAGCTTATGGTGGAACAGGACAGGAGATGTGGACCTGGATGTTGTGCGATTCTCCTACCTTGGTTTATAGTTTGCTTGCGTTTGGAATAAACGACCGGCAGGATGCGCTGAACCATCTCTCCAGCCTTGTCGCAGAAAACGGCTGGAGATGTCAAGCAGCGCCCGACCTGGGTAAATTTAAAGGTCCTGGTCGGCGAACTGATCCCTGCCCAATCGCGAATGTTTTCGCCTTGAAAGCCTTGTCACAATCAACCTTTAGAAATGATCGAGCTGCACAGATCGGAACAGATATGCTCTTGAGCCATTGGCAGATTCGAAAAGAGAAGAAGTACTTTTTATTTGGAATGGGGACTGATTTTTCTAAACTAAAGTATCCTTTCATTTGGTACGATATCCTTCATGTAGTGGATGTTCTCAGTCGTTTTCCATGGGTACACGACGATCCACGTTTCATCGATTTAGTTGCCACCATTAGCGAACAAGTTGATTCACGAAACCGCTACACAGCAAGTTCAATGTACATGTCTTGGAAAGGTTGGTCCTTCGCAGATAAGAAGAATCCTTCTCCTTGGATAACATTTCTGGTGCTCAGGATCCAAAAACGAATGGGCGTCTCTCTCAATTAAAATTTTGAAATGATCAAGGACTGAATGATGAATTCTCCAGGTAGTGCCAAACCGGCTGAAGATCACAAACCAGGAATTATCCGCTGGATTATAGTCTCGATCATATTTCTGATCTTGATGGCTGCCAGCTTGTTCCTCTCCGCAGGCACACTTGATTGGACAGCAGCATGGATGTACGTCATTTTGGCAGGGTTAATCCTGCTCTTGGACGCGCTGGTTTTGATACCCATCAGCCCAGAATTGCTTGGGTTAAGATCACGTCCCCAGGCTGGTGCCAAAAAATGGGACCAGCTCTTATCTCGATTGATGGCAACAATAGGACCATTAACCATCTGGATCATATCCGGGTTGGATTATCGTTATGCTTGGTTACCTGAATTCCCCGGGTGGCTGGTAATTATTGCTGCAATATTCGTATTTGGGGGTGGTCTACTGGCCTTATGGGCAATGGCAGCCAACCGCTTTTTCATTGGCATGGTGCGCATCCAGAATGAGCGCGGTCACCTGGTGATTAAATCCGGGCCATACCAGTATCTCCGCCATCCTGGGTACCTGGGTTCATTATTCTATATCCTCTTCACTCCTCTGATGTTAGGGTCGCTGTGGGCACTGATCCCAGCGGGTATGACTTGTGGGATTGTTTTCATGCGGACCTACCTGGAAGACCAGACTTTAAAAGCTGAGCTGCAGGGGTACCAGGAATATGCTCATGAAGTAACTTACAAACTGATACCCGGGATTTGGTAAGCATT
>JALHTN010000552.1 GCA_022865865.1 Anaerolineales bacterium | reverse complement strand
CAGGATCAGTAAGACCTCGTAAGCCAGAGTGCCACCGGAAAACAGCCCACGCAGGTAACGCTGCTTTGAGGAGAATAATTCAAGGTCATAATCCTCAAACTCTTCGTTCTCGGGTCCCTCAGCGGCTAATTTGACCGCTAATTCAGCGGCATCATCGAAAGAGGTGGCAAAGTATACATTGTCCACCCTGCGAACCGCGGTGGCATAACCAATAAAATCTACCACGACTGGTTTTCCTGCCAGGCGAGCGGCGTTAACAAGTTCATCAGCCACAATTCTGGCAGGGGGTTTGGATACCAGGACGATGACCTTGGTTTGGGGATCCCGAATGAGGAGCACCAGTCCCTGGTGGGCGGTTACTGCACCAACGTTTTCGGAAAGGTCACGTCCACCTGTGCCCAGGGCATGGGTGATGCCGCCTCCGAACTGGTGAATGCGGGAGGTGACCTGCTGTAATCCAGTGCCTGAACCAGCAACCAGGCCGATGGTGCCCCGGCGAACTTTATTCGCAAAGCCCAACCCCACTCCATTTACGATCGCGGTCCCGCAATCGGGTCCCATGACGATTAACCCTTTTTCCGAAGCAGTTGTCTTGAGCGCGATCTCGTCCATCAGGGTAACATTATCACTGTACAGGAAGACGTGTTTATCTAAATCCAGAGCCTGGCGGGTGACACCGGCTGCATAGCGGCCAGGAACTGAGACCAGCACCCACTGCGCAGCTGGCAGCATCTGGGCTGCGGTTTCCAGGCTCTTGGGGAGGAATTCTTCATCGACACCTGTGCTGCGCCGGGAGGCCAGCAGTTCATCTACGCTTTCCAGGGCAGATTGAGCTGCGGTTTCATCTTCGGCTTTGATGACGATCAGCATGTCATCAGCACCAGCAGTCTGAATTTCTGGTGCCAAGAGGTCGCTCTGCGCAAGCAAATCTTTATTGGCGTCCGTACCCATGATCACCCCTGCATCGATTACACCTGTTAATCCAGCCAGAGATCGCTGCAGCTGCATCAGGATCACCGAGTCGTAGTAAGCTCCTGATCGTATTTCACCTTTTGTTATTGACATAGAGACTCCCTGAAAAATTGTATTCTCTGCCGGTAAAGAGGTACTCAGATCGCTCCCTGGGCTTGCAGTTCTTTCACATCTTCCAGTGAATAATTCAATAGTTCAACCAGGACTTCTTCGGTATGTTCACCCAGCAGTGGAGGCGGGCGATGGGCATGTGCTGGGGTTTCAGAGAATTTATAAGGGTAGCCTGGGAATCCAATTCGTCCAGCTGTGGGGTGGTCGAGCTCGATCTTCAATTCTCTTGCCTCTGCTTGAGGGTGGTTGAAGACATCGGCTACGTTGTTGATCACGCCGCTGGGTATGCCAACCTGGTGCAGCTCTTCAATCCACTCTTTCGCATCGCGAGCGGCAAAGGCTTCGTTCAACACCATGGCTAATTGCTCACGGTTGGCGACCCGGTCTTGATTGGATGCAAACAAGGGATCGGCGATGATCTGCGGCCGGTCAACCACTTTGCAAAGATTTTCCCACTGCAGCGGGCTCAAAGCACCCAGGGTGAGCCAGCGATCACGGGCGCGGAAAACCTCGTAAGGAGCGATATTGAAATGCGCATTGCCCATGCGCTTGGGTTCGACGCCGCCAATCAGGTAATTGGAGGCCACATTGGCCAAAATCGCGACAGAAGAATTGAGCAGTGAAAGGTCGAGCAGCTGCCCAGTGCCGGTGGTATCCCTGGCGCGCAGTGCGGCCAGGATAGCAGTCGAGGCAAACATCCCCGTGGTGATATCGATCAGGGATACCCCCACCCTGTAAGGTGGTCCTTCAACTGGCCCGGTGATACCCATGATGCCACCCTCAGCCTGGAGGATGAAATCATAGCCACCTTTATCGGCATAAGGTCCGGTGCGGCCATACCCGCTGATGGAACAATAAACCAGGCGGGGATTGAGCTCGTGCAGCTGCTTGTAACCCAAACCCATCTTCTCCAGGGAGCCGGTCACATAGTTTTCCACCAGCACATCTGAGACCGCAGCCAGCTGTTTGATGATCTTCTGCCCAGCGGGGCTTTTCATGTTAACAGTAAGGCTGCGTTTGCTGCGGTTTGCAGAGAGATAATAGGTCGATTCGCCTGGATAGGCTTCGCTAGGTTCACCGACAAAGGGGGGCCCCCAGCTGCGGCTCTCGTCACCACGCCCAGGACGTTCAACCTTAATCACATCGGCGCCCAGATCGCCAAGCATCATGGTGCAGAATGGCCCGGCAAGGGCGCGCGAAATGTCTAAAACCCGGATGCCTTGGAGGGGTTGGATTTTGTCGCCTGCGGGGTGAGGGTCATTCATCTGGTTTGCAAATCCCTATCTCCTGTGCGGATTATATTATGTTTTATATCTGGCAAGTGGTAATCTAGATTGTTTAGGCCTCGATCTTGTCGATACAACAAATGGTTGAAGGTTTTATTGGGGAAGGTATGAATGGATGAGCAGTGTTCGCGAGTGAAATATGGGCGCAATAGAAATTTGAAGAGAACGGGTAAAAGACCATTTTGATCGCTCTTGGTTATGGATATGATTCGTCAATGATCAAGGCTTTCTGCCTGTATTATAAACCTGAAACGCAGGGATCATGATCGATTCTTGGTCAGGAGGTTATTATTGAGGGGATTTTCAGAATTTTTCCCTAGGTGAGGTTCGGGTTAATTCATTGGAATTGATCATGGAAATCTTCCTGGAAGTTATGATATTGCAAAGGGTACAGAGATGCCTCGCTGCGCTAGGTATGGCATAAAGAGTGTCATTCGAAACCCCTTGGGGTGAGGAATCCCTGATGCGCGAGGTTGGTTTAAGGAATAGATTGGATAATAATAAGCAAAGCTGTAGGTATTCTTCCT
>JALHTN010000551.1 GCA_022865865.1 Anaerolineales bacterium | reverse complement strand
CACCTACAATTCTATTGGTCCAATCAAATTATGGAATGCAGAAACTGGGGAGCTGCTGGTTGAAAGCGAACAAAATGAAGATGTCTTCAATGCTGGCTTTTCACCTGATGGCAAAAATTTTATTGGCACCTCCTGGTTGGAAGAAGGTAGAATCGGAATCTGGGATGCACTTACGTTAGAACAGATCGATTCATTTTTTGTAGGGAAAGGTTGGGCCTCAGATGCCAGTTTGTCACCCGATGGAAAGTTCATTGCTGCAACAAGCATGAGCGGAGAAGCTGCCATTCGGGATGCAGACACCGGGGAAATCTTGTTGCAGTTATTTCCAGAGGATTATTCAGAACAGGTGGATGGGATTGTTTGGACTAAAGATGGCACACAAGTGATTGTCTTCAGCATAGGTACAGGATACCGTTTGATGCCACAACAGGTGAGGAGCTCATGCAGTATTTCGGTCACACAAGCGCGGTGTTTTCAATTGATTTCTCATCTGATGAGGATTTGATGTATACCGCGGCTGGTGATGGTACTGTAAGAGTATTTGACCTTGATACTGGTGTAGAGCTGCTGGTTTACGAAATTAGTGGTTGGACGAATGCAGAGCTTTCACCCGATGAAACCCAATTATTGGTTTCATCCAGTGAAGGAGCAGCTTATATTTACCCGGTTTGGGAAACTGTTGAAGAACTAATCGAGCATGCCAAGGACTGCTGCCTGATTTACGAGCTGACCCCCGAAGAGCGCGAGCAGTTTGGCCTGTCGCCAATAGAATAAAAAAATCGCATGTCATTCTGAGCCCGGAAGGCCTGTCCCCGATCTAAAGATCGGGGGCGAAGAATCCCTGAAAACATCATTTGCAATCCACCGTTTTAGGGATTTCTCGCCCCACAGAAAGTGTGGGAGTAAACAAATAACACTTGTTAAGCTTGAAACCTCAGATCACGAATTCCCCATCCCGGTAAACCACCTCCCCGTCCACCAGGATCTCTGAATCCTGGCGTAAATCGCAGATCATGTCCCAATGGATGTCGCTCTTATTCTGGCTGCCGGTCTCCGGGTAGCCTGCGCCCAACGCCATGTGGAAGGTGCCCCCAATCTTCTCATCGAACAGGATGCTCTTGGTGAAGCGATCGATCTCGAAGTTGGTGCCGATCGCGAACTCGCCGATATATCGCGCCCCCGGATCGGTGTCCAACATCTTTAACAAAAATTCTTCATTTTCAGTCGCGCTGGCCTGCACCACTTTTCCACCTTCAAAATTGAGTTGGATGCCATCCACGATGCGCCCCTGGTACATAGCGGGATAGGTATAGCGCACCCACCCGTTGGCGGAGGCCTCCACCGGCCCGGTGTAGATCTCACCATCCGGCAAGTTGTGCTCCCCGCAGGCATTCTTGAAGGTGCGCCCTTTGATGGATAACGAGAGTTCGACATTTGGACCGCGCAGTTCCACTCTGTCGTGACCTTCAATGCGATCGATGATGCGTTTTTGCTTGGTCTTTACACCCTGCCAATACCCAATAGGATCTTTTGTATCTTCATCAGCATGCATCGACCGGTAAACGAATTCCTCATAATCCATCAAGCCCATACCGGCTTCCATGGCATAGGCGTTGGTCGGGTAAAGCGTGCTCATCCAGCGCAGGGATTTGTCCGCCCCACGCCGCAGCTGGGCTTGCAGCAGCGAAAAGATTGTTTTTTGACGGCGAGCCTGGCGCCCGGCATCCACTGCTGCTAAGGCGCGCGTGTTTTCATCAGCCCTGATTTTGATCAACACGTCGAATTCTTCGAAAGCAATTTTGTGAAACAAAGGTACGAAATTTATCTGGTCATCATCTGCATGATCATAAAACAGCTCATCCTGCCCGGGGAAATCCAGCAGGACATGCGGATGCCCACCTCGCTGCAGAACCAATCCGTATAATTCTTTCACCAGTGGTACGGCCGCAATGCTGGTCGTGATCGCAACCCGGTCACCTTTCTGAACCTGCGTGGAATGGTCAATAAGGATCTGGGCGAATTTTTGTAACCGTGTATCCGTCAAATTAAGCTCCTCAATTTCGCAATCTGTGAAAATCTGAGCAATTATATCACCCGGGCAGTGTCGCTTGAAAAGATTGTAAATTTATGGATGTACTCCTTCTAGAATGATCCTCGAGTAATTTTCGAAACTTGGGGTATACTGATTGGGAATATTTTAAGGTTCGAATCATCTCTAATTTTGTAAATCACCAAATTATGAAACAAGTCCTTCAAAATTTACGCAGCGGGGAAACCCAGGTTGTGGAAGTACCCGTTCCCAAGGCACAACCGGGTATGGCGCTGGTTAAAACAGCCACCTCCCTGGTCTCTGCAGGGACGGAACGCATGCTTGTGGATTTTGCCAGTAAATCACTGCTCGGTAAAGCTCGTTCGCGACCGGATTTAGCCCGACAGGTGATCGATAAAGCCCGCCGGGAGGGACTCCTTTCCACTGCAGAGGCAGCCTTCAATCGCCTTGATCAACCTCTTGTGCTTGGCTACTCTTCTTCCGGAACCATCGTGGGTTTAGGAGGTGGAATGCAGGGCTTTAAGGTTGGCCAGCGAGTGGCCTGCGCTGGCGGTGGATTTGCGGTGCATGCTGAATACGCGCTGGTGCCAAAGAATTTGCTTGCACAACTGCCAGAAGACATCGATTTCGAAACAGCCGCTTTTACAACACTGGGTGCGATTGCGCTGCACGCATTTCGTCTTTCAGAAGCCAGCGTCGGTGAGCAAGTCACGGTCATTGGATTGGGCCTGCTGGGATTGCTCAACACAGCCATCGCCAATGCTGCTGGGTGCCGGGTGCTGGGAATCGATCTGGACCCCAACCGGGTTGACCTGGCGATCCAGATGGGCGCTGATGCGGCTGTTCTCCGGGACGAAGCGCTGCCTGCTGTTCAAACCTTATCCCGCGGCCGCGGCAGTGATGTGATCTTGATCTGCGCTGACACGGATTCAACGGACCCGGTGGAATTGGCAGGTGCAGTCGCCCGGGACAGGGCGCGCGTAGTTGCCGCAGGGGCAGTCGGTCTGGAACTTCCCCGCAAGGTCTATTATGAAAAGGAACTT
>JALHTN010000550.1 GCA_022865865.1 Anaerolineales bacterium | reverse complement strand
GGCAAGCCTCTGAATCCATTGCTGCCATTGGCAATATAGCACCTGATGTTGTAATTCATACCAATGAAGCGCTCCCTGTATACTTTATTACTGGGAGACTGACCAATAATATCCCAGAAAAAATTGATCCGGTGAAGAATCAAATTCCTTCAGATTACGAAAGCAATTTACAAAACTTACTGCACTCAATCGATAATTGCGATGGCGTGTTAGTGATTTTCCGTGATTCATACCTCACGACTTTATTTCCTCCCCTTGAAGAATTTACTTCCGGTATGGAACTTCAAGCTGAATTAAATGATGGTTGGTTGTTTTCTGGAATAAATTGCGTAAATGACTGAAGCTAATCCGCTGTTGAATCGAAGAAACCAAAATCCCCGAGCTTTGGTTCTGAGAAATTCCGAAGATGAATAATGAAAGAATCCGCGTTTTCGAGAAGTATGTTCTTCCTTCTCTGCTAATCATATTTGCCTTTCTATTTTGCCTGTACAGCGGCAGGAGAGGAATACACCCACTCGATCAACCAATCGTTTTCGATGGTGCTTACAGAATTCTCTCCGGACAAGTACTTTACGGTGATTTTCAAGTCCCTGTTGGACCAGTTACTTTTCTTTTACAGGCACTTGTCTTTCAACTTTTCGGTGTTTCGTGGAATGCAATGATCGCAACTGCGGCGATTTGCAATGTGGCAGCTGCCATTCTTGTCACACGGATAGTGTTAATTGTTACCAACAAATCTAAATTTTATGCTTATATCGCAGGATTCCTCACAGCTGTGTGGTTCTATCCACCTTTTGGTACAGTATATATGGAACAAACCGCATTACTTTTCGGGCTTGGTTCGATGTGGGGCATTCTAGAATCTTCGATAACCAAACGAGAATTACAAAAAAGGTCTCTTCTGATTGTTGCTGGCGGGAGTTTCGCGCTAGCAATCCTCAGCAAACAAAATATTGGATTATTTTTATTACTGCCTATTGTATTCGTGTTCTTTATGACCTGGCGGAATACTCGAGAAGCATTATTATCAATATTCTTTATCCTTGCGGGTTTCCTTCTCCCGATAATTATTTTCGGATTCTACTTATATTCATCAAACACATTCGATCTTTTCAGATTTTACGTTCTTGAAATCCCTTCCGATCTGGGACTTAGAAGGCTTTTTAATATTGGTCGGATGATTCAAAGGTATTCAACCTCCATTTATATTTCATTCATCTCTCTGGTTCTCATTCTGATGAATGTTGCCATTATTATATTTCGTAAAAATACCCCGGATGCTCGCAAGTCAATCTTTGCTGCAGTGATTTCTATTAGTCTGATTATCACTCAACAACTATCAATCCTCTCTGCTCGCAACCAGGCTGAAAATTATTTGGGGTTGATTGGCCTAATAATGGGTCTTACCTTTGCATTTTTTCAACCTCTGATAATTCCATTGTTCAATTGGTTAAAAAAATTACTGACTAAAGATACCCCTACGTTATCTGAGCAAGGTGTGTTGAAATTCTATAATTTAGGTGTGATCCTGATTTCAGGTGTTATATTCCTTGTGGGCATCAAGGTATCAACATCCCGAGTTGTTCATGATTACTTTGCCAATGCTGATTTCAATGAGTCTTTAGATATCCCAGGCATGGAGTGGGTCCGATGGGGGCCGCAAAATATTCAAGGGCAAATTGTTGAAGCAGAAGATATTGAGGGAGTCTACCAATATTTATTGGACACTGGCGAGCAATTCATTGTGTTCCCTGAGTATGCTTTCTTCTATGGTATTCTCGGTAATCCTTCTCCCCAGCCGCTCCTTTGGTTTCATAAGGGATTGACTTTTAATAATACAAATCGATCTTTAATCGATGAGATGATAGTTGAGGGGTTAAGTAATAATGATATTAAGATTATTGTTTTGAGTTCGGCTGGCACTCCTGGTACTGAGAATCTACTCAAAGAATTCCCCAATTACGAAAGGGCGATCGCTGAGGATTACGAGCAAGTCGCTACTTATGGGATTTTTCAAATCTATCAATTGAGAAACTCAACAAATTGAATGGTTATTCTTTCAAACATCATCCACTTGGTTAGATGTTTCTCTGATCGACCACGATTTCAATGGTGATAAGGTGATAAAAACAATCTTTAGTAAATTACTCAGAAGTAGATGAAATTTCTCATAGTTGGGATGGGTTCCATCGGTCGCCGTCACATGCGCAACCTAATCAATCTTGGAGAAAGGGATATCATTCTCTTAAGGACACATCGCAGTACACTGCCCGATGATGATCTCACCAGCTATCCTACCGAAACAAGTCTTGAAGAAGCTTTATCTCATAAACCAGATGCAGTCATCGTCTCAAATCCAACTTCGCTTCACCTTGAGGTTGCTATCCCCGCTGCTCTTGCCGGCTGCCATCTTCTTCTGGAAAAACCAATTTCTCACTCCATGGATAGAGTTGATGAGCTATGTCAATCAGTTGAGATTGGTGGTGGGAAAGTATTAGTTGGATACCAATATCGTTTCCATCCTGGTTTCCAGAAAGTGAAAGATTTACTAATGGATGGGGTAATCGGGCGACCGTTATCAGTACGGGCACATTGGGGAGAATATTTGCCAGGATGGCATCCCTGGGAAGATTACCATCTAAGTTACAGCGCCAGAGCCGACCTTGGAGGTGGGGTGATATTAACGCTTTCTCACCCGCTTGATTATCTGCGCTGGTTGTTCGGAGATGTTTCTGAAGTTTGGGCGTTCTCTGGAACCCTGGGAGACTTAGATCTGAAAATTGAAGATACTGCTGAAATAGGATTGCGATTCTCGAGCGGAGTATTGGGAAGCGTCCATCTTGATTACAATCAACAACCGCCTAACCACTATCTTAAATTGATTGGTACTGAAGGAACACTCATTTGGGAGTATGCTCATGGAGGAGTAAAGCTGTTTAACAGCGAAGGCGATGAGTGGCGTACAATTCCTCTCCCGAAAAATTTCGAAAGAAATGACATGTTCCTAACTGAGATGTGCCATTTTATATCCCTTATCCAGGATAAAGAAGAATCTTTCTGCTCATTATTGGATGGAGTACGGGCATTGGAGCTAGCAATCGCGGCAAAGCAATCTGCGAAGCAAGATAAAAAAGTCCACTTGAATTAGAATCCAATTGTGAGAAGATTTTTCTTTGTTAAAGTGGAATATGGATTGCGTGAAAGGTTTCGAACCGTTGAAAAATCGTGTAATATTGAGTGCTTATCTATCTTTAGCATCATTAGATTAAACTAATATATTATTGTTGCTGAATTTAGGCATTTATAATAAACACCAAACTGGATCGTAATTTAGTTGACGAACATGCATTGTAGCTCAATGAAGAAATTTATATATTTACCGAAATGAAATAGATCAGCTTGCTAAAGGAAACACATAATGATTTTGTTAAACGTTTTGTTGCTTGGAATTGGTGCAGGGTCTAACCCCTTGAATATTAAATTTATTATTTCAGCATACATTGACCCTAACACAGGAGGTATGCTCTTTCAGATATTGGCTGTCTTATTTGGAGTTATCTCTGGCGCACTGCTCTTATTCTCCGGTAAGATTAAGGGTTATTATTATCGGCTCAAGCGGCGGATACAGAAATCTGACTCAGAATCGTTTGACGAAATTATTGATCATGAAGGTAACGAATAATAAATCACCTGTATTAGAAAATTATTAATGCGTACAATCATATTAGGTTTTGACGCCTTCGATCCAGTATTCTGTGAAGAACTTCTGCAATCAGGACGCATGCCGAACCTGGCGCGTTTCCTGACTGTCGATGGATACCGGCGCTTCGAGGTCACCAACCCCCCGCAAAGTGAAGTCTCCTGGACAAGTATAGCCACTGGGCTCAATCCGGGTGGTCATGGCATATTCGATTTCGTTCACCGTGACCCCAAGACATATACTCCATTCGTCTCTTTATTACCTACCAAACGAGGATTCGGGGGTGTTCAATTCGCGCCTCCTTACTCGGCTCCAACTTTATTTGACCAGACTGCGAAGAAAGGTTTCCCCGCAACCAGCTTGTTTTGGCCAGCAACTTTCCCTGCCCGTCCCGATTCTCTGGTTAAATCAATTCCTGGTCTGGGTACGCCAGATATTCTTGGAAGATTGGGAGTGGGATCATTTTTTTCAACTGGTAGGGATAAAGAAATGGGCAACCGAAAAACCCCAGTTGAAACCCTCCAATCCAATGGGAAAGATTGTTTCCGGTCTTCCCTTAAGGGTCCCAGCAAAGCAAAGCTTGATCAGGAAGAAGCCGCAGTTCTGCCTTTTGAAATTGGAAAGCTGGATGACCGCTCAGCTGAATTAAAGATTGGCAGCCATAGATTAGTACTTCAATTGGGACAATGGAGTCAAATCTTCGGACTGTCGTTCAAGATGGGAACCTTTGTGAAGGTTAATGCCATAACACAAGTCATTTTGACAAGTCTTGAACCCGAATTAAACCTTTACTTCCTACCCCTGCAGATTGACCCTCTTCATTCTCCGTGGCATTATGCGGTCCCACCCAAATTCGTCAAAAACACCTGGAAATCGAATGGGCCTTTCCTAACAATTGGGTGGCCGCAGGATACTACCGGTCTTGAAGATGGATGTATGAATGATGAGCAGTTTCTGGCTTTGTGTGACTCGATCTTCGAGTCACGCGAGCGAATACTCATGCACCAGATTGGGGAATTTAATGAAGGCGTCCTGGCAAGTGTATTTGATTCGCTGGATCGAATTCAACATATGTTTTGGCGTGATCACCCGGAAATTATAGAAAATTGGTATATCAAGCTGGATAATTTTGTTGGTCGGGTAGAAAAAACGCTCAAAGCGAAAGGATTGGAAAAAGCTCGCATATTGGTCGTCTCAGACCATGGTTTCTCGAACTTCGATCAAAAGATCCACCTTAACCGCTGGCTAATTGAAAATGGTTACCTCGTATCAAGAGATGAACTTGACTCTGGCAAGTTTAAGGATGTAAATTGGCAGTCCAGTCAAGCATACGGTTTGGGGTTGAACAGCATCTATTTGAATCTTGTGGGGAGGGAGGGTCAAGGGATTGTCGAAAACCACCAGGTTGATTCCCTCACCAACCAGATCAGAGATAAATTACTGGAGTGGAAAGATCGGGATGGCAAACGGGTTGTGAATAGTGTGCCATCGAATGCAGAGGCCTTATCCGGTCCCCTGGCGAAGTATGGTCCGGATTTGATCGTGGGATACGCACCAGGATTTCGGGCTTCCCCCCAGACAGGATTAGGAGAATGGGAAAAGACATCCATGGAAGTTAATCAGGACCATTGGGGAGCAGACCACTGCATCGATCCCAAGGCTGTACCGGGAGTATTATTCTCCAATCAAGGATTGGGTAACTTCCCACATCCTTCATACCATGATTTCCCGGTGCTGGCGACTGGAGAAGAAGTAGAAGGTGGCGTTTCAGCACCCCCACCATCAATCAGCGATGAAGATCAAGAAATGTTGGAAGAAAGGCTGAAGAGTCTTGGCTATCTTTAAAGCCCGTTTCCCATCGAGAGAAGAAATTTGGATAACGCTCTCCAGCATTTTATTCTTGGTCAATGTGTGGGCAATTATCAACATTCTAAGGGCAGTCCCATCCTGGATTTTATCCCGAACAATTTGGGAAATGATCGGAATTATGTCCTACCCGCTAGCATTCGCATTGTTAGAGAGCATTTTATTTCTGATTGGTTTAATTATCCTGGCGGTTGTACTTCCAAGAAAGATACTTCGGGATAATTTTATTGCCATGGGTAGTCTAACGGCTCTAC
Organism: Anaerolineales bacterium; assembly: GCA_022865865.1. Next base: position 10,764 of record JALHTN010000550.1, on the reverse strand, counting down.
TGGCAACACTTGGGATGATCCTTGCTCACTTATACGGTGAAGATTTTGGCATCTGGTTGGTGAGGGATTTCGGGAAATATTTATTATTGCTGATTGGGTTGGTCTTAGTGAGTTGGGTAGCAGTTTATTACTTCAAACGGTTAGCTAAAACTATTGAGTCCGTTGTCAATCGATTGACCCCGCTTTCAACTGTTTATCTAGCTGTGGATATCCTGGCAGTTTTTGTGATCTTGATTAGAAATATTAAATGAGATTATCTGGATTTCGATTTAGTTAGCGAAGGCATTTTTAACATATTATGAGCAAAGATATAAATCGACGTGAATTTCTCAAAATGATGGCAGCATTGCCATTGATGAAACTGGCATCGGATTTATCAGCGTTTCCTTTACAGGACATCCCATTCCAGGAACCTGGTTCTCCAAATATATTAATTTTGGTTTTCGATGCACTTTCTGCTACCAATGTCTCGTTATATGGTTATCACCGGCAGACGATGCCAAACCTAGCTAGGTTTGCTGAAAAATCAACGGTTTACCACCGGCATTATGCAGGTGGCAGTTTTACATCACCAGGTACTGCATCTCTTCTGACTGGGACGTATCCTTGGACAAATCGCGCTTACCACCTATACGGTTCTGTAATAAAAGAATTTGAAAGTAGGAGCATCTTTAATAGCGTACCTGGTGAGATCTATCAACGATTGTCATTCACTCATAATTACTTAGCTTCGATTTTACTCCACCAGTTTGGCGACGATTTAGATCTGATCAAGAATATGAAAGAATTGTGCCTTTTCAATGAGTACCTGTTAGCTGACAGCATATATAAAAATGATCGAAATGCAGCTTTCTTGGGTGAAAGAACAATAACACGTGGTCAGCAAGGTCAAGATATCCAACTCCCCAGTTCAACCTTCCTGTCTGCACTTCACCGGGTCTGGAGAGATTGGAATAAACAAAATGTAGTTTACCAGTATCAGGATTTATTTCCTCGTGGTCTACCTTCGGCCAACGCTGGACCTTTTGTATATCTCCTGGAAGACGCAATTGACTGGGTGCGAGACAGCATAACCATAACCGAAAAACCGTTCCTTGGTTATTTCCATTTTCTCCCTCCACACGAGCCATACCATACCCGGAAGGATTTTGTTCGTATGTTTCGGGATGGCTGGGCGCCGGTCAGCAAACCGGACCATGTATTCTCTGAAGGCCATTCTGAAAGGTATTTACAATCAAAGCGTCGCTGGTACGATGAATATATCGCGTATGTGGATTCGGAATTTGGTCGCCTGATTGACTCATTGGAGCAGCAAGGCATCCTGCAAAATACGAATATCATAGTAACCTCTGACCATGGAGAGATGTTTGAAAGAGGGATAGCGGAGCATGTTAGCCCTACCTTATTTGAACCCTTAGCTCGTGTTCCCTTAGTCATTCACCATGCCAGTCAGGAAAACCGTGAAGATGTCCATATCCCAACCAGTGCTGTTGATGTTCTACCAACAATCAGTGCGATGGTTGGACAAGATCCCCCGCAGTGGAGTGATGGTATAGTGCTTCCAGCAACATCTGATCACAATAATATTGGCGATCGGAATGTGTTTATTATGGATGCGAAAAGTAATCCAAAGAAAGGACCAATTATTAAAGGTACGATAGCAATGGTAAAGGACAGGTACAAACTGATCCACTATAAAGGTTATGATGGTTTTGATAACGAGTTTGAAATGTATGATCTGATTAATGACCCTGAGGAATTGGATGACCTTTACTCAGAATCAAATTCATTATCTGGGGACTTAAAAGTAGAACTGTTCTCAGCGCTGGATGAGATCAATTAATTCCATAGACAAGGCTAATCCGTTTCGACCTTTGGTCTTTGAATAATCTGGCAAGAAAGAGACTGGATTCCTAATTTTGCTTCTACTTCATGGTGAATGTTTTATCCCCAAGCAGAAATAAAGTTAAGGTGGTTCCAGCCGCATAGGAAAAACTTGCTGAATTTCACTGGTGGGTCAGTTGTAGAGTGGGGAAAAACTGAAATTAATCTAGACCTTGAGATCAATGGAAATTTGTATTTCTCCAATTTGTATCAATACGAGATAGATAAAATTTGCATCAATCACATCGAATAAGGAGTATTGAAGAATGAGTGACAAGAAACAACAGGCTGAATTGATTTCAGCATATGGTGGCACGCTGGTGGATTTGGTTGTTCAAGGAGAAGAACGGGAAGAACTGCTTGATAAATCAAGCCGCCTGCCTTCGCTGCAGATATCACAACGAGCATTATGCGATTTGGAATTGCTGGCAACCGGTGCGTTTTCTCCGTTGGACCGCTTTATGGGTAAATCAGATTACGAAAGAGTGCTGACAGAAATGCGTTTAACCGATGGTGTGTTATTTCCCCTTCCAATTACTTTACCTGTCGATGAGGAAGCTCTCCCCAGTTGGGGGGAGCAGATCACTTTGAGTGATTCACGTAACAATACCATCGCAGTTATGCAGATCGAGGAAATTTATCATTGGGATGTGTTGCGCGAGACGCGGCTCGCGCTGGGAACGACTGACCCTCGACATCCGCTCGTTTCAGAAATGAATACCTGGGGGAATGTTTATGTCTCCGGAGCTTTGAAGGTTATTGACTTGCCGAAATACCACGATTTTGTTGACCTGCGGAAAACACCTGCCCAAACTCGTGAGTATCTGGCTGCTCTGGGCAATGAGAATGTGGTTGCTTTTCAAACCAGGAATCCCATGCACCGCATTCACGAAGAGCTGACTAAAAGAGCTGCGGATGAAGTAGATGGCAGTTTATTAATTCATCCTGTTGTAGGATTAACTAAGCCCGGGGATGTGGATCACTATACCAGGGTGCGGGTTTACCGGACCATGGTTGAACAATATTATGACTCCAACAGGACATTATTGGCTTTACTGCCGCTGGCCATGCGCATGGCGGGTCCTCGCGAAGCATTGTGGCATGCGATTATTCGTCGAAATTTCGGAGCCACTCACTTTATTATTGGTCGAGACCATGCCGGCCCCGGAAAGGATAGCAACGGGAACCCGTTCTATGGACCCTATGAGGCCCAGATGATGCTGTCTCAATACGGTGAGGAGATTGGTGTTCTACCGATAGAATTTAAAGAATTAGTTTACCTGGTGGATGAAGACCGCTATGAACAGAGATCTGAAGTCCCTGAGGAAGCGCGTATATTCTCGATCTCTGGTACTCAAGTGCGTGACGATTATCTGGCAAAAGGAGAATTGCTCCCGGATTGGTTCACCCGGCGTGAAACTGCGGAGATACTCCAGAAGATGTACCCACCCAGACATGAGCAAGGTTTGTGTTTGTGGTTCACAGGATTAAGCGGTTCTGGAAAGTCAACTACTGCTGAGATTCTTACATCTTTGCTCCTTGAGCGCGGACGACAGGTAACCTTATTGGATGGTGATGTGGTACGAACGCATCTCTCGAAGGGGCTTGGTTTCAGCCAAGAAGATCGGGATACCAACATCTTGCGGATTGGGTTTGTGGCTGGAGAAATCGCTCGACAGGGCGGCATTGTGGTCGCAGCTGCTATCAGCCCCTACCGCTCAACCCGGAATGAGGTGCGCAAGATGGTGGGAGAAGAACGTTTTGTAGAGGTATTCATGGATACCCCGATCGAGGTTTGCGAGGAGCGAGATGTGAAAGGATTATACGCTCGGGCCAGACGAGGCCAGATTAAAGGATTCACAGGCGTTGATGATCCATATGAAGTTCCTGTTGATCCAGAAATCACACTTCACACTGTGGAAATTTCCCCAGGAATGAACGCCTGGAAAATTATTGAATACTTAGAAGATCGGGGATTTCTCCTTCCGGATGGAACGAACGAAAGGAATGATAACCAGGATGAAATTCAAAGCTCAGAGGTAGCTGATAAAGTAGAGGTTTAGTCTAGCAATGGGAAAATTACCTGATCTGTTCAATTTGACGGGACGTGTAGCTGCAGTGACCGGAGGGGCTGGGCTGCTGGGCGCTGAATTCTGCCAGACGTTGATGGAAGCGGGCGCTGATATCGTCATCGCAGACTTCAATGGTGAGGCAGCGAATGATCTCGCTGCCTCACTGAATGAACGCTTTCATTCAGGAGCATCCCCCTCCCGAGCGGTACCGATCCAGACCGATATCTCATCGAAAAGGTCAGTCCAGGAGTTATTTGAATGTACACTAAATGAATTCAACCAGCTGGATATCCTTGTCAATGCAGCTGCACTCGATCCCAAGTTTGATCCGCAGTCAATTGCATCGATAACGTCCACGGGAGAGCCTGAAAAGAACCTCCACCCACTAGCGATCAAGTTCGAAGATTACCCTTTAGAACAATGGCAGCAAGCTTTAGATGTTAATCTAACCGGAGTCTTCTTATGCTGCCAGGCTGCGGGGAAGCTGATGGTGTCTCAGGGAGGGGGAGTGATGATCAATATCAGTTCAATCTACGGCATGGCTGGTCCTGACCAGCGAATTTATAAAACTAAAGAGGGTATCGAGCGCTTCAAACCGGCTTATTATTCAACCACCAAAGCTGGAGTCTTGGGGTTGACCAGCTACCTGGCGGCATATTATGCCGGGAAAAATATTCGCGTGAACGCATTAACCCCTGGTGGCGTCTTCAACGAACATGATCAAGATTTCCTGGAAGCCTATTCAGCTCGAACAGTTTTGGGGCGTATGGCCGAGAAAAATGAGTTGAACGGGGCGCTGCTGTTTCTAGCGTCTGATGCGTCTTCTTACATGACGGGTGGAAACCTGGTCATCGATGGAGGTTGGACTGCTTGGTGACTTCAAACGAAGTGCTGGCGATCATCCCTGCCCGGGGTGGCTCGAAAAGCATCCCTCGAAAAAATATCAGAACTTTAGCAGGATACCCCTTGATAGCTTACAGCATCGCCGCAGGATTGGAAGCTGAGAGCGTCTCACGGGTAATCGTTTCGACAGATGACGAAGAAATCGCGGAAATCGCCAAGGATTATGGCGCAGAAATTCCCTTCATTCGGCCAGAAGAATTATCAGGGGATGACACACCCGATCTGCCTGTCTTTCAACATGCTTTGGAATGGTTGAATTCTAATGAGAATTATCAACCTCAGATTGTAGTTCAACTACGTCCAACTTCACCATTTCGCCGGAAAGAGCATGTCAACCAGGCAGTCTGGCGCTTAGTTGAGCATCCTGAGGCTGACTCAATCCGTACAGTTTGCATCCCCTTCCAAAATCCATACAAAATGTGGCAGATTACAGCGGATGGATTTATGCAGCCTCTGATCTCCACCAGCTTACCAGAGCCATATAATTTACCGCGTCAAGCGCTACCGGAGGTTTTCTGGCAAACCGGGTATGTGGACGCAGCCTGGACGGAGACCATCTCGGAAAAATCTTCGATGACGGGTGAGCATATTCTTCCCCTGGTGATCGGGGCAGAAGAGTGGATCGATATTGATTCTCCCGATGATTGGAACAGGGCTGAAAGGCTAATAAGTAGCGGTGAGATCACCTTTGGTGATCTAGGATTTACTATCAGAAAATTGGCAGCTTAACATCCCATGCTTGTTAATATATAGCATTTATGCTTACAGAGGGAACCTAAAACTATATGCTTAAGATAATTGGAGGAGGATATGGCAGTTGTCAAAATCGGTGACCGATTAGTTGGGGATGATCAACCGACATATATCATCGCGGAAATTGGCGTTAATCACAATGGCATCCTGCCTTTAGCCATAGAGTTGATCGATGCAGCCGCATCTGCGGGTGCGGATGCCGTCAAATTCCAAAAGCGGGACCTTAACCAGCTATATGCTCAAAAGTACCTTGAAAATGCGAATTCTGGTGAAAAGACACTGCGCTACCTGCTACCGATTTTACAGCGTGTTGAGCTTCCAGATGAAGCCTATTTTGAGATCGTCGATTATTGCCAGCAGAAAGAAATCACCTTTTTATGCTCCGCTTTCGATGATAAGAGTGCGGATTTTGTTGATCAACTCGGCGTCCCCGCTTTCAAAGTTGCCTCAGCTGATTTGACAAATTTGCCTTTGCTGAATCACCTGATGGCAAAAGGAAAGCCGCTCATCATATCCACCGGCATGTCGCATATGAACGAAGTAGAGTTCAGCGTCAATTATTTACATGAACAGAAAGCTGATTTTGTTCTTTTGCACTGCAACAGCACATACCCAGCCTCATTTGAGGATATAAACCTGCGTTTCATGGATCGCCTACGCCAATTTGGAGTCCCGGTTGGATATTCAGGACATGAGCGCGGGATCGCGATTTCGACGGTTGCTTCTGCTCTGGGTGCCGCGATCATCGAACGACATATCACGCTCGATCGTACTATGGATGGACCAGATCATGCCGCCAGTTTAGAGCCGCAGGGGTTCAGCAAAATGGTTCGCGATATCCAGCAGGTTTCTTCTGCTCTTGGAACTGGCGAGGAAAAATTTATCTCCCGCGGGGAGATACTCAACCGGGAGGTATTAGGAAAAAGCTTGTTGGCGACTCGCAGACTTGAACCCGGTGAGGTGATCTCTGCCGATATGGTGACTGTCAAAGGACCTGCACTTGGCCTTTCTCCCCAAAGATATCCAGAATTAATTGGGCGCACGGTCCATCGAGTGATTGAGGCGGAGGATCCATTCACAGATCGAGACTTAGGGTTAAATATTGATCTGGATGTCGCTCACACCCTGCCCTTGGAGTGGGGTTTCACGGTGCGTTTTCGGGATTTTGAAGATTCGCTGAAATACCAGCCACAATTGCTCGAATTTCATTTTACTGACCAGGATTTGGATGAGCATTATCCTGGTAGGGATCACGACATTAATTTAGTAGTTCATGCCCCTGAATTCTTTGAGCGGACATTAGTTGATTTATGCACTACGGATCATCGGCAGCGTGATCAATCTGTAGCCTTAATCCAAAAAACGGTAAATCTGACCCGTGAGATGGCACCGCATTTCAAAGGTAAACCGAAGGTAATTGTTCATACGGGTGGTATGAGTCTGGATAACCCCATTGAAAACAGGGAGATATTATACGAGAATCTGCGATCCTCGGTAGAAGAGTTGGATTTTGATGGTTTAGAGCTGCTGTTGGAAAATCTACCTCCGCATCCATGGTATTTTGGAGGTCAATGGCTGACCAATGCATTTATGGATGCTTACGAAATAAGAGATTTCATCGAACCATTAGGTTTGGATATGTGTTTTGATACCTCTCATGCCAAGCTTTATTGTAATTGGGCACACGTAGATTTTTATGAGCAGGTAGAGGTTTTGCTGCCCTACATCCGTCATCTGCATTTATCGGATGGTGCTGGTTTGGATGGCGAAGGCTTGCAGATTGGGGAAGGCACCATTGAATGGGTGAGGTTCTTTGAAATCATTGGTGCTGGCCGATCAAATGGCTACCGGGGAAGCATGATTCCTGAGATATGGCGGGGTCACCAACGTGGCAATGAAGGTTTTTTGATCGCCATTAAGCGCTTATCCGAGGCATATTTTGAAGCAGAGAAGAAAATTAATGGTTGATGGTTAAAAAAGTAAATGGATCAGCCTAATCTCTGGAAGCGTTTAGAAAACAAACAAGCGGATTGGAAGCGAGATTATCGCTTGTTCCAGCTCACCCGCCAAATAACCAATAATACCCAGCCAAATCCTGATAAACCTACCGTTGCATTTTTTGTTGCCTCGACACGCATAACTGGGATCAGCTTAAATGCGGCATTTTCTTTCCTGGCAGCTTGCGGATTGCAGGTGGCAGATATACCGGTTGTATATTTTGGATGCCAGGCTGGCATGAGTCGTTGTGTAATGGGAACCCAGAGTCGAGATCCTTCCCAGCCGCCACCATGCACGGCTTGTATCTCACAATCCCGGCGCTTATTTGCCCATGCTCCGACAATTGATTTTTCTTACCGCGAGGATGAGCTCTTGAAGCAGGCGATCGATCAATTAACGGTACCTGAGCTAAGTCAATTCGCATACCCGGCCACACCCGAAATGGGCAATGTCGGGGGGGATGTCCCCTTAGGTTCTCTTGTCTTGCCTTCTATTCGGTGGGTAAACCGCTTGCATAACTTACTGGATGATGGAAATACCAGGTTCTTGTTCCGTGAATTTATCCAATCTGCGTGGCGGGTGGCCACCGAATTTATCCGCTTTCTCAATCAGGTAGACCCCCAGATTGTCGTTGTTTTCAATGGTGTCCTCTTCCCAGAAGCAACAGTGCGCTGGTTTGCCCAACAACGCGGATTGCGAGTCATCTCGCATGAGGTTGGATTTAAACCTTTTTCGGCTTTCTTCACAGATCAGGAGGCAACAGCATACCCCATTGAGATTCCAGCAAATTACCAACTTTCAGAAGAAGAAAATTTCGCATTGGATCAATATTTAGAGCAGCGTTTTCAAGGCAAATTCACCATGGCTGGGATCCAGTTTTGGCCAGAAATTCGTCAAACGGATGCTGATTTCAACCAGAAAGCGAAACAGTATGATCAAATCGTACCCGTATTCACCAACGTGATCTTTGATACAAGTCAAATTCATGCCAATACGGTTTTTGAAACGATGTTTGAATGGTTGGACTTGGTCCTGGAGGTAATCAACAACCATCCAGAGACGCTCTTTGTGATTCGCGCTCACCCAGATGAGCTGCGTGCCGGCAAGAAAAGCCAGGAGAGCGTGCCGATGTGGGTCGAGGAAAATCGAATCAATGAATTAGACAACGTCATTTTCATTGCTCCTAACGAGTACCTTAGCTCTTATGATTTAATCCAGCGTTCGAATATTGTCCTGGTTTATAACTCATCGATTGGTCTGGAGGCTTCCCTGATGGGGAAAGCTGTAATCTGTGGAGGAAAGTCTCGCTTTACTGAATACGAAACCGTATATTTCCCCAATACTCCAGAAGAGTACCAGGAGCGAGTCGAGGAATTATTAGGGATGAAGGGTTCAAGTGAAGCTTCCAACCAGCATCAGGCTAACGCTAGACGATTTATGTATTTCCAATTATTCAAAGCTTCAATACCCTTTGATGAATTCCTGGAGGAGCATACACAGCCTGGTTATGTGCGTATAAAACCCCTCAGCTGGCGTCAATTTCGGACGGAAAACTCAGCGACTATGAAGACTCTAGTGGAGGGTATCATCCACCAAAAACCTTTCCTAATGGGGGATTCGAACAGCCATGGATGAAAAAATAGAGCTGCTCTCAGTCTCTTTACTGGAAAGCGAAGGCGAGAAGATCAGCGAGCTTAAAGATCTGGCAGGTCGCCTGAAACTTGAATTTGGTTGGCATTATCTGCTTGATATCTCCTGGATCATTCGCCAGATTGAGGTAACAGCCGGTAAGAGGATTATTGATGCTGGAGCAGGGACTGGAGTGATCCAGTGGTACCTTGCGGAGAGTGGTGCCACTGTGATCAGCATCGATCGGGCAAATAGGGCTAATTTACCACTTAAGTTCCGACGGCGATTTAGAGTTGAAGGATTACGCTCTCATGATCTATCTTCTACAGTAATTCCAGATGGATTAAACCGGAGAACAATGAAATCACTGACAGCAGATTGGATTGATCAGATCAGGTATGGTTTCGGTCAACGATCTGCAAACCTGCACCAAAATTCACCAGGTGAGGTGATTATTTACAATCAAGATCTGACCGAACTTGTGGATATTGCTGACGATTCGATTGATTCTGTCGTGGCAGTATCTTCTTTGGAGCATAATTCTCCCCAAGACCTCGAAGCAGTGGTAGCAGAATTGATGCGGGTATTACAACCAGGAGGTGCCTTGTTAGCCACCCTGGGTGCATCCAAAGTAGATGACTGGTTTCATGAACCGTCCCAAGGTTGGTGCTATAGTGAGAAAACCCTGCGGAAAATTTTCCAGATCCCCACTGAGACGCCATCTAATTATTCGCAGTACGATCTCTTATTTGAGAATCTGATAAACAACAAGGAACTACAAGAAAACTTGGCCTCATTCTATTATCAATCCGGGGATAATGGTATGCCGTGGGGTGTTTGGAATCCAGAATACCTGCCTGTAGGTATCTGTAAAATAAAAAGAGAGTTATATATTGTCAGCTGAAACAGCGCCTATTGATCAAGATAAATCATTCAAACATCGATTAAAAATTGGTCGCTGGCAATTGCGGCGAATCAGCACAGCTATTCGCTGGGGCTCATATAATTTGGGAATAGTTCCTGCTGTGCTTGGCAATGCTATGCCAAAATCTGGTTCCCACCTCATCATCCAGGTCTTGCAAGGATTAACCCGCATTGGTCCTTTTGTGAATCCAGGTTTTCCACCGGTGAATCGGTCTGAAGATAACCGACAAATCTCGGTTCCGGGTATTGTGGAAAACATAAACCGTATGCGGTCAGGTGATATTGGATATGGGTATTTGGACGCACGGGATGAATATGTTGGTACATTGACCCGTGAGGGGATGGCATCCATTTTTGTATACAGGGACCCGAGAGATATGATTATCTCGCATATTTTCTATGCGATGGAGATTTTTCCTGAGCACGGTATGCACGGTTACTATGCTGAAGAATTATCTTCCATGGAGGAAAGGATCAATGCAGCAATTGGTGGAGTAAAACAAAATAACCTGGAGTTGATCAGTGTAAAAGCGAGGTACGATACACACCTGGGTTGGTTAGATCAGCCCGAAGTGCTATGCTTGCGCTTTGAGGATTTGCG
>JALHTN010000549.1 GCA_022865865.1 Anaerolineales bacterium | reverse complement strand
TCCAGAGGAGGTGAACGCGTTGTGCCATTCTCTGAATTTTATCGTGGTGTGCGTAAGACAGTTATGCAGCCGGAGGAAATGTTGATCGATATTTCAATTCCTGCTATGAAAAGAAATCAGAAAGGGGCATTTGTCAAGCTCGGCTTAAGACGTGCTCAGGCAATATCTGTTGTTAATGCGGCTGTGGTCGTAACTTTCAGGGACGGCTCCAGCTCTGAGGGACCAAACCATCAAATTGAGGATGCGGTTATCACATTAGGGGCAGTTGCTCCGACGATCATACACGCCAGCCAATCTGAAAGATATTTAAAAGGGCGCCGATTAGACCAGGATGTCATATCATATGCCGCTGAATTGGCGAAGAAGGATGCAAAGCCGATCGCAGATATTCGTGGCGGGGCTGAATACAGGAATGAAATGGTGCGGGTTTGTGTGGAACGTGGTCTGCGTGCAATTTCCCAGGAAGAGGAGAGAAAGGGCTACCCCGATGAACCGGTAATGCTCTGGGGGAAGCGTACAGAGGATGTATTCCCCCGATTGAAGGAAAGCATTGTTCATACTGATGGGTCTGCACTAAAAACACGGATCAATGGGAAAGAATATAAATTTTCTGCCGGGCACAATAAAACACTGCTTCGCTTGCTTCGCGAGGATGCTGGATTAATCGGAACAAAGGAAGGTTGTGCGGAGGGTGAATGCGGTGCTTGTACAGTGTTCCTGGACGGTAGGGCAGTGATGAGCTGTCTGGTACCAGCGGCGCGTGCGCACGGTGCTGAAATCGTGACCATAGAAGGATTGGCGTCAAATGACAATCTACACCCTGTCCAGCAAGCGTTTATCGATGCTGGAGCTGTTCAATGCGGATACTGCACACCAGGTTTCATTATGTCTGGTGTAAAGCTGCTTGAAGAAAAACCCCATCCTACCCACCAGGAGATACAGCATGCAATTACAGGCAACCTATGCCGCTGTACAGGCTACTATAAGATCATCCAAGCGATCGAGCTTGCCAGCCAGTTAGATTGAAGTAAGAGACACATAATCTGTTTAAGGAAGATTGGGTATCTAAATGGAAAGGACTATCCCTAGTACTGAATCAGAAGAAGTTGAGCTTTACCAAAGGACATATTATTCTCTACTGCGTTCGACTGCTGAAGTTAAAATACGCACTTTGCGAGAAGTCCACACTGGTATGAATTCTCTGCTTCATGTGACGGCGCGTGAAGACCGCCCTGATATGTCGGCATTTATTTACAGCCTGCTGCGATTACCCCCCCAAATACCACATGTCAGGTTAGTGGTCCTTGGGCAGAGCATTGATGTATTCGCGCGGTCAGGGTTTGGAGATATCAGTTCCTGGAAGGAAACCTCGGCTGTTGCCAGGAGAAGGCGATGTTATTTTAATGAAGTGGATACATTGGCATGTTTTATTGCCAGCCGTTCGGATATTGATGACATGATTCCGTTATTATCAGCCTTCCAGATTGAATGGAATAAGCTGCACCATCGCTTACAGCGTATACCGGAAAAAACCTCATTACAAGAGATGTGTGAGAGCGAAGCCGGTTATTCGCTGTTAGCGGAGATTTTAGAAATTCCTGCGGAGGATTTTGACCGCCTGTATGCCATATGGGATGAAGATTTTGGTTCATATCTGGAAAAAATTGCATCCTCAATGTCCGATTTACGGGTCCAATTGTTGAGTGGGTCATTGAGCGAATACCGGCGCGCAACCCATGCCTGGTGGGACAATGTAATTGACATTTCCCCGGATCTCGCAACCAGACCCGTTTATTTTGTATCAAGTAACATTCACAGCATCATTAATATCCTCTCCGGGTTTGCGAAACAGCACCAGGAGGATCTGATCCATTACTTACAGCTTCCGGGAAATGCAGGATTATTGAATGAATGGAACGACATCCAAGCTCAGCGAGTAAATTCCAGTTATGAGAATTTTATGTATTACATCATGAAAAAGTACCAGCAAAC
>JALHTN010000548.1 GCA_022865865.1 Anaerolineales bacterium | reverse complement strand
TGATTTTCGATAAATGTCTGGAAGAGTGGATCGGTTGCGATTTGGACCTGGTGTCCAGCAGCCTGCAAGCCGCGCCCCAAGGCGATGTAAGGTTGTACATCACCGCGGGTACCCACAGTAGCGATCGTGATTTTCATGATGGCACTAATTCTTCTTGATTGATCCTCATGGATGGTTGGTGGAGGTTCTCGCTACATTTTAAACGTCATTGTGAGCGCAGCGAAGCAATCTAGAATGTTTGAGGAATTGGAGACATTCCCAATATTATTAAGTAGGTACTTTCCTAACTCTACCTATAGGGATGCTTCGCATACGCTCAGCATGACAGGTATAGGGTGTTGTCACTCTGCGAGCCAGCGCTCGATATCCTGGATGTGGTCCTGGTAGTGCTCGTAAGTGTTCTGTGCGATGAGCATCCAGGGCTGCCAATCGGGCGGCATGTTGGGGAAGCTGCTGGGATCGGTCAGGTCCTCGTCGCTCAAGGTGGGCAGCAGCTCCAGCAGCTGTTGGTGGATACCCGCTGATTCCTCCAGCACCTGCTCGAGCGGTTCGTTGCGCACCTCTTCGTACATGGCCGCGTTGCGTTCGTCGGTAGGCAGGTTCCACAGCTCCGAACCGACCAGGGCATGGGCGGTGATCAAGCCAACCATCTCCTTCTCATGCCAGGTGATGTGGGCGATGATGTCCTTCAGTGTCCAATCGCCTGCTACGCCGGATTGGGTTAATCGTTCCTCGTCAATTTGAGCAACAATGGCTTCCCAGGTTGCCCAGTTACCTTGAATTGTGTCGATCAATTGCTGAACTCTTGGAGATGAATCCATTATTTGCCTCGTTGAGGGAGTATTCGAATGAGATGGATTCAGTTTATCATAATTATTTTGTATGATTGAAAACCTAAATAGTATTCATAGTGATATTTTTAATTCAATCATTTTACGCGTTGAATCAGACTCTATACAGAGACAGGTCTAATCAATAGTGAGGATGGTTAAATTTCACCCAGAGCTATAAGCGTCTTGATTAATAAATTCTCCCATAATATATTATTTATCAGATTTAAGGTGTTTCCTTCTTGATGATTGAATCAATATTCTTAGAAGGAGGATGGGGTATCTATTCCCCTAATGCAATTGGTGGATCACCAGGTTCAGTAAAGGTAATTTCAAAATATCCAGCCCAGATGCTATGATTTAATATGAATATTGGGTTATCTGACAATACTATCCATGTTCTAATGAATTTTCCTAATTTTATTGGGCCTCTTCCTTTAATTTCATCCTTAGTGAAATAAACCCGAAATATTAACTGAGGTTGATAGTTTTCTTTACCTTCTGCGGGATTCGGGTCCGGGACTAACTCTAGATCAATTACAAACCGAAAGGGCATAAAGGCCCCAGGTATTCCGGGTTCTCGTACTTTTCTTTCAGGATTAAACTTTGCAGTATAACCTTGTTGGTCTACGATTAATATTCCATGTTCTATTTGATCTTCCAACGATATATTTACAAGTTCATTTTCTTCCATTTTAATCCTCCTATTAGGTTGTGTCAGCTTTTGTCCCAACCATTACAGTCAATTGGTGGTTTTCTGGCAACTGCTCAAGAAATACATTTTTCCACTCCGGATCGCTGATCTTCTCAGCGCGTTTCATTAACTGCTCGTGTCCATTTGCAATTATCTGCTGCCTCCTTTCCTGATCTCCTAGTTTTTCACAGATCCTGGCACAGGTCAGGTATGCCAGGATGGGGAATTCCATCCCCTGTGAGCCATACCCCTCCAAATACGCGCAAATCTTGTCGGAATGCACCCTGGCTTGCTCCGGATCCCCCGCCTCCAATGCGCAGCGTGCAATTCCACCCAGGGCGTCCACGGCGTACCCGGGAGCACCAACCTGTTGGAAGCTTTCATACGCCTCCTGAAAGCAACTTTGTGCCATGTCACATTGACCGGCAGCCTCAAAATTCAGTCCTTGGTAGGTGTGGCAGGCGGCCAGCGCCAGGGCATCATTGATCTCCCGGCAGGCGACCTGCGCCTCTTCCAGCCATCGGCGTGCATCCAGATGTTCTCCCAGGCGGTAGTAAGCCAACCCCAGGTGGAGCTGGTTGTAGGCCACCAGGCGCGGGTTTTCAATGGCATTTGCAATTTCCAGAGAGTTAATGAAAGTGTCCACCCCGCGCTGGAAAAATCCGGATTGTGTGTAGATGTAGCCCAGGTTGATCATGCCGGTAGCCTTGAGATTGTGCTCCCCCAGGCGATCCAGGATCTGGATCGATTCTTCGATCAAGCGCACCGCGCGGGATATATCCACCACCTGGTAGTAGGTGAAGACATTGCCCAGTACCTTGGCTAATGTGTCGTCGTCTCCCAGTTCCCGCGCATATGCCAGAGCCAGATCAGCGGTTTCTTGGGCAGCCTCCATTTCACCCAGGAAGGTCAGGGCGACGACTTTTAAGCCAAGGATGGATGTCTCCACAATGCGATTGCCAGCTCTTCTGGCTGCTGCCAATGCTTTTTCATGCGCGTTGAGTTCTTTTTGATATTCTCCCTGCGAGTTGTAAAAATATGCCTGCCGGTAGTAGGCCTGCGCCAGAAGGTTGTCATCGCTGATCTGTTGGGCTAACGTGAGCAGCTCCTGGTCTGCGGCTACGCGAGCTTCTTTATCACCGAGAATACCGATGATCTCATCCAATTCGAACAGCACCTGCCAGCGTTTACCCATCTCCTCATCCGGGAGCAAATCCAGGGCCTGGGTTAGGTTTGCCCGGGATTCCTGCATGGCGACCTGGGCTTTGGCTCGCAAGGCGGCCCGGTATAACCAATCCGAGGCGTAGATTGTGCTGCCGGCCGCCAGGTAGTGACCAGCAATTACAGCCGCATATTCTTCCGTTCGCTCGTTTGCCTGGGTGGCGGCCACCATCCAGTCTGCGGTCAGGCCATGGAAAACTCGTCTATCCCTTTTGGGGATGGTTTCATAGGTGACATCCCGGAACATGATATGTTTGAAGCTGTATTCTCGTGTACCTCTGAAGGTGGATTCACCCCGGTCGAAGATCAGCTCCCGATTGAGCAGTGAGGGTAGATAAGCCTCCGCTTGGATGGGAACCTCCAGATCGG
>JALHTN010000547.1 GCA_022865865.1 Anaerolineales bacterium | reverse complement strand
GTCATTTTGTGGATCGGACTCAAAGTAACACCGAAACCTCTGCCACCCCTACCTGCCCGAGAGTCAGGCTTAGAAACTATCAGCTTACCGGATGGTTTACCTGGTCCGGTTGGGCGCTTCTACCGTACGGTGTATGGGGACCAAATTCCGGTCATTGAATCAGCGATCATCTCGGGTAGGGCGAAAATGCGTATGTTTGGAATTTCTCTTCCCGGGCGCTTTCGCTTTGTTCATGAGGCTGGTAAGAATTACCGCCATTACATCGAAGTCACCTGGTTTGGATTCCCAATCTTAAAGGTGAACGAGCTGTATCTGGATGGCAACAGCCGCTTGGAATTACCCTTTGGGGTGACGGAAAACGAACCCAAGATAAACCAAGCTGCCAACCTGGGATTATGGGCAGAATCAGTCTGGCTGCCTTCAATATTCATTACCGATCCTCGAGTCAGCTGGGAACCAGTCAATGATGATACTGCAATGTTGAGAATCCCTTATAGTGAAGAACTGGAGACATTCCTGGTACGCTTCAATCCCCAAACCGGGCTGCTGAGCCATACAGAAGCCATGCGCTACAAAGAAGCTACCGATGAAACCAAAACACTGTGGATCAATGAAGCCATAGAATGGCAAATCTTAAACGGGCAGCTCACCTTGACGGTCGGTGCGGTCACCTGGTTTAGCGAGGGTACGGCATGGGCTGTGTTCAGCGTGGATGAAGTCGTCTTCAACCTTGATGTAAGTGAAACTGTCCAGCGCAGGGGTTTGTGATAATTCTTGGTTAGGTTAAGAAAAATGTCATCTGGTTATTGGATTTAGATGTTATTAAATAACAAGGTTCGCTTGCCATTAATAAACTATCCAGAACCAATATGATTTGAGGGCGCGACCAAGGAAAAATTCATTAACTTAATTAATTCGAATTCATGCGGAAGATTTCTCGAATTGATCCCGGATGATTTTGCAAAATTCACGCGTCCGTTCAGGAGCATCACCAATATATCGGCTGGTATCAAGCAGCTCTCCTAGCTGAGCTGCACTGAGGTATTCCAGGAAGAGCGTTTCATGGGTGATCATCTCATCCAGCAGTTCCTGCTCAGCGCTGCCAACATTCTCCCTCGCCATCATTGCCAATTCCCGTAAACGCTCGTGCATCACCTGGCGATCAGCACCCGCTTTTACTAGCGCCATCAAAACTCGTTCACTGCCCACAATATGGCCATACATCGATAGATTGCGCTGGATAGCAGCCTCATCTATCACGAGCCCTGCAATTATGCGTTGCGCTGTATCAAGCAGCTCATCCGCGATCAAAAATCCTTCTGCCAGAATCGAACGCCGGTTTGCAGAATCATCTAATGTCCTCTCCAGCAGGGAATTTGCAGCATTATCCCATGCCTGGCGCGGCAGCTGGGCTAAAGATCGGGCTAGTGAATCGATCTTTTCGGCATTGATCGGATTCCGTTTGAAAGGCATCGCAGAAGATCCAACCTGCTTACTCCCAAATGGTTCTGCCAGCTCCCCAAACGCTGGTGATTGGAGGATGCGCAGGTCGAAGGCAAATTTATTAAGTGAACTCGCCAGGCCAGCCAGGCTGCTGAGCACGCGGTAATCCTGCTTGCGGGGATAAACTTGCGAGGTCACAGGGAAAAACGGCATTTTGAGCTTCATCGCCAGCCTGGTCTCGAATTCAGCCAGATTATCGCCTCCGATTAGTTCTGCATAGGAGGCGCCAGTCCCCACCGCACCCTTGAAACCTTTGCCTCGCAATCCCCGCCGGCTCCTGCGCAGCTCATCCCAATCGTAGAACAAGTCCTGTGCAGTAAAAGCCAGCCGGTAGCCCAGGGTTGTTGGCTCTGCGGGCTGCAGGTGGGTATAGCCCATTATGGGATAATCTGCCCATCTATCCACCTGGTCGGTCAGGGTGAGTATTAATTTGACTAACTTATCGATGATTAAATCAAAAGCCTGGCGGATGCGCAGCACATCCGCGTTATCTTCAATGTCAGCGGAAGTTGCACCTAGATGCAAGACGCCACCCCCCAATGGTGCGCTCTCAGCAAAAGCCTTCAGCTCAGCCATCAAATCATGATGAATTTGCTCTTCAATCGCCAAAGAGCGCAGGATATCCACCTGGTTGATGTGATCGCGGAGATCGGTCACTTGTTCCGCTGATACCAATCCAAATTCGGATTGGACATCAGCTAAGGTCACCCAGATCTTGCGCCAAAGACGACGCTTGTTAACTTCACTCCAAACATGACGCATCTCTTTTGACCCATATCTCCAGGTGTAGGGTGAAAGATAATCTTCATGGCTATACATGCTCACTTTTCCTTTCCTGATCAGAACTAATATTATACTGATAGCAATATCAGCTGGAAAGCTGCCCGCTTGATAACATGCTGATTTGTAATTTGCACAAACCACTATTGGTGGCTATAATCAAACCAGCCGATCAAGATTATGAAATGGCATTACAATCTATACTGCCCTTTCCAGTTCAGAGTCGAAAAACCAGGATCCCAATTATCCTTACTTAACCAGCAAGATTCCAAACTAACATAAGCTATGAACAGATTTCAGAATGATAACTCAGAAAATCTATTATTGAAAAAGGGGACCCGGCTCTCTGAACGTTATTTGATTCAAACTACGATCAGCCAAAGCCCAACCAGTGCAGTTTACCAGGCCCGCGACCTTCATTTTCCCAAGGTAGCCAAGCTGGTGGCGGTCAAAGAGTTCTACAATCCATCCCCGGATTCGCAAACCAGAGAGGATAATCTCAAGAGTTTTGAACGCCAGGCCAATCTTCTGGCTACCCTAAATCATCCAGCGATCCCCGCTATCCTGGATTATTTTACCCAGGAAAGACATTCCTACTTGATCCTCGAGTTCATTCACGGCCAGACACTAGCCTCCTTAATGGAAGATTCAGCCGGATTCCTACCTGCAGAACAAGTTATTCCGTGGGCAATTGGGATTTGCGAGGTGCTGCAGTATTTACATGCGCACGAACCTGAGCCAATTTACGTTCGCGATCTTAATCCAACCAATATCTTGCTCGACCATCACCATCATCTTATGCTGGTTGATTTTGGTCTTGCAGTCTCCTTTCATGAGGATGTTAAGAACGCCTTGATTGGATCAGAAGGCTACGCTGCTCCCGAGCTCTACCAGGGACAAGTCAATGCATTAGCGGATATCTATTCATTGGGTGCGTGCTTATATAACCTCCTAAGTGGTCTTCGGCCTCCCGATCAAGATTTAATGGATGCTGACCATCAATCAATTCGCCAGTCCAATCCCCAAATCTCAGTGGACCTGGAGGACATCATCAATAAAGCCATGCAAAGCAATCCCGCTGACCGCTATCAAAGCGCAGCAGAATTGAAAACGGCCTTGCTGGCGGTAATTGGTAGATCCGAATCCCGGCAGCTTTCTCCCCAATTTGATGCGGTAATCCCAATTCCTGATAACACCATCCAGCCCATTTGGACTTTCACAAGTAACGATGACATCCGCGGTACCGCATTATACGATCGCGGCATGGTTTATTTCGGTTCATACGATCACCATCTGTATGCACTCAACGCCGAAACCGGCAATATCATTTGGAAATACCAAACCGATGGTGGTATCGTCAGCCGTCCAGCGATAGCGGATGATTCTATATTCATCGGTTCAGAAGACCATCGTTTGCATGTTGTTTCTGGTCGATCAGGTTCATTATTATGGACTTATTACACCAACGGACCGATCCGTTCCTCACCTTTCGTTGCTCATGGTCATGTCTTCATCGGTTCTGATGACATGTCGGTGCATGCTGTCAACATCAATGGAGGCAGAGGAATATGGCAAGTAGATACCATTGGGGAAATTCGTGCAACTCCTTTCGTTACTCAAGAAGAAATTTATACGGGTAATGAGGCGGGAGAATTTTACTGTATGGATTTCCGTGGGGGAATAAAATGGCGCTATAAAGCCAAACGAGCAATCACGTCATCAGCAGTCGTCGCTGACGGCCTGGTATTTTTCTGCTCGCTTGATAAATATATATATGCTTTGGATGCCAAATCCGGATATCTTATCTGGCGTTTCAAGATGGGTAAAGGTTCAATATCTTCACCCTGTGTTGCCGAAAACCTGCTTTATACAGGGTCTATCGATGGTAATATATACTGCGTGAACACGAATAATGCCAAAGAAGTATGGAGATTCCAGACCGAAAACCAGGTAACCGGTTCTCCCATTGTCTTTGAAGATGAGCTCTATTGTGGGTCTGTAGACGGTAATCTATACTGCCTGGATCGCCAAAATGGTCAGCTGCGCTGGAAATTCAATACAAATCAACCCATCACCGCAACTCCAGCTGCCGGTAATGATCGCATTTATATTGGCTCAACTGATAACCTGCTCTACGCCTTGCCAGCCAAACCTTTTAGTTAGCCCTGGCAGCAGCTCGTACATGGATAGATTTTCCGAGTGTCAGATTTGTTAAATAATTTATTTGGTAGACGAGACGAGATAGAGGGCGAAGACTCTTCTTCCCCTGGGACCTCTGATCTTCCCACTCAACCCTATGTTTCTGGTGACCAGAAACCACAAATGTCACCGATCCCCTCAAAACCATTCCTGACCGGAATTGGCAGTTCTGTTGGCATGCAGCGTGATCATAACGAAGATTCCTTGTTTGCCATGACCACCAATCTGATCAGCAACAGCGCCAGTATCCCTATGGGTTTGTATATCGTCGCAGATGGAATGGGAGGTCACGTTTATGGGGAGAAGGCCAGCGAATTAGCCATCCAAGCCATGGTTAATCATGTGCTCCCAGAATTGATCCCGCCAAGCCTGGGTTTGATCACAGATTTTCGGGAAGAGCAGATCGAAGAGATCATGACTGCAGGAATTCGCTCCGCCCACCAATCTATCCAGCAAAATGCTCCTGGTGGCGGGTCTACTCTTACTGGATTGCTCGTGCTGGGTAATAAGATGGCGATCGTGCATATCGGTGACAGCCGGGCATATCATTTTGAGGCAGATCACGATCCCCAGGTGTTAACCACTGATCATTCTCTGGTCAAGCGCCTGGAAGATTTGGGGCAGATCACATCTGATGAGGCCGCTATCCACCCTCAACGTAACGTTCTTTACCGTGCTCTGGGTCAGGTTGAACAGGTTGATGCCGATATCATTTCAACAACAAAACCATCGTCCGGATATTTAGCGGTATGTTCAGACGGCTTATGGGGAGCTGTCTCAGATCTGGACATGTTAACGATCATCATAAATGCAGCTTCTCCCCAACAAGCCAGCGAATTGCTCCTGGAAGCCGCCAATAAAGCGGGTGGTCCGGATAATATTTCTGTTATCATCATCAAAATACCTGATTAATCTCGATTGCATTGTTATTTCTTGTGCAGGTAGACCCTTCACAAATGGGAACCTTTCTATGTCCAAACAAATAATTTTACACATCCTGAATTCCGAGCCAATCCTTGGAGAAATCGATGAGCTGCCGGCACCGACAGATAACATCATCACGGTGCACAATCCGCGACACATCGATGGAAAAGACATCGAATATATCCAGGAACAGGTTGCCACCGTCATCTGGCCAATCGAGAAGATCAATTTCATTGAAATCATGCCTGGTGAAGATAGCGATGAAGACATCATTGGATTTGTGAGGGAGTAATCGATGCAGGATAGTTTCAGAGACCGACGAATATTGGTGGTTGATGACGAGGAGCGCATGGTTCGCTTCATTCGTTTGAATTTAGAACATGATGGATTTCAAGTGTTTGAAGCCTTTAATGGAAAACAGGCTATTGACAAAATTCGCAGCAATTTACCTGATTTAGTCCTGTTAGATGTCATGATGCCGGACATGGATGGCTTTGAAGTCCTGGAAATGATCCGGGAATCAAACACGGTACCCGTCATCATGCTAACTGCTAAAGGTGAAGAGGAAGACCGCGTGCATGGTCTGGAATTAGGCGCGGATGACTACATCACGAAACCTTTCAGTCCAAGAGAACTGGTCAGTCGAGTCCGAGCAGTACTGCGCCGGACAGAGATGACTGGTGCCAGCACGCACGGGCTGATCGAAGTTGATGATCGCTTGAAATTCGATTTTGACCGTCATGAAGTTTGGGTTGAAGGTAATCTCGTGAAGCTGCGACCCACTGAATACCGCTTGCTTTACCACCTGGTTCAAAATGCAGGCTGGGTGCTCACCCACGATCAAATTTTGACCAAGGTCTGGGGATATGAATACAGGGACGAACCCCATTATGTCAGGTTGTATATTAATTACCTGCGCCAAAAGATTGAGAAAGATCCGGCTAATCCTAAATATATCCTCACCGAACGCGGTGTGGGTTATAGATTCATCGATTTCGAACGGGATAAAGCCTTGCTCGAAGAATGACCTCCCCAGGTAAATATCCCAGCTCAAGTCTGCCGATAAACATCCAGAATTACCATTTTTCCTCGAGCAAATTCAGACCTTGCCAGTCGTTATACTCTGGGCTATACTCACATCCGAAGAGGTAAGACGATCAATGACAAAACAACGTATTTTATTGGTAGATGACCACGAAGTTGTCCGTCTGGGACTAAAATCACTGTTAGAACGCCATCCAGAATTCGATGTTGTCGCCGAAGCGAGCAACGCCCGCGAGGCCCTTGAAAGGGTCGCAGCTTACACACCCGACGTAGTTGTCATGGACATTCGCTTGCCGGGTGGCTCTGGTATTGAGGTCTGCGAAGAAATATCTGCCAGTTATCCGGACACCAAAGTTATCATGTTGACTTCCTACGCTGAGGATGAGATGCTCTTCTCAGCTATCCGGGCTGGAGCCTCCGGATATGTGTTGAAACAAATTGGTGGCGAAGACCTGGTTCGCGCGATCGAGGCGGTTAGCAGAGGTGAAGCGCTCTTAGATCCAGCTGTTACCCAGCGCATCTTTCAAGAAGTTCGTAAAGCTGCCAAAGAAGAAGAAGCCTCAGCATTCTCTGCACTTACCCAGCAAGAAAGGCATGTCCTGCTGCTGGTTTCTGAGGGAAAAACAAATCGCGAAATCGCAAAGGCGCTCTTTTTGGGTGAAGGAACTGTGCGCAACTATGTAAGCAGTATTCTCTCTAAATTGGGTGTCAGCAATCGTGCGGAAGCTGCCGCATACGCGGTGGAACACAACCTGAGAGATTATCTCTAATTCCCCAATATAACCCATAAACCAGGTGCTGTTTAATTCACCTTTTATTTAACTTGTCTCATCTCGACAATCGGGACAGGGGCATAATTTCCGCAGATAACTCCAATTATAGATTCCATAATGGTGCCCATCT
Source organism: Anaerolineales bacterium (assembly GCA_022865865.1). The sequence continues at coordinate 327 of JALHTN010000547.1, read as the reverse complement.
TCCCATTCTGGGGTGATTCCATATGTGCCGACCGCTTCAATCTTTACCAAACGTGTACCTGGTGTATCTTCTTCCTGTGCAGCGAACATTTCTGGTCCCGGATCGCCACCCATATTCGCATGCCCTCCCCTGCATTCAGCACATGGGCAAGCAACACGCAGTAAGGTAAATGAGTATTGGCTTGTATGGCCATCATTCCAGTTTATTGTCACCACCCTGGTTTGTCGATCGCCAGTGATGCCAGTCGGTTTTAGAATATCCATATTCTTCCGCATCCTTTTTAAGGGTATTTGTCATCGCGAGTAAATCGTTTGGTTCAAGGATTTT
>JALHTN010000546.1 GCA_022865865.1 Anaerolineales bacterium | reverse complement strand
GGTTATACTCTGGTTCCTTATGTTAGAGTGGCCGCAACTGACCTCAACTTTACTGTTGCACTGGCTTTGATCTCCGTAGTTATGACTCAGGTGATGGGTGTGCGTGCACTTGGCGCGACCTACTTCACGAAGTTTATCAACGTGGGTGGAATTTTCAAGCGCCCAGTATTCGGGTTGATCGACTTTTTTGTCGGTCTGCTCGAGCTCTTATCTGAGTTCTCCAAGCTGCTATCGTTCTCCTTCCGTTTATTCGGCAATATCTTCGCTGGATCGGTGCTATTGTTTGTGATCGGTACGCTGATCCCGGTCTTTGTCCAATCGATGTTTTTGGGTTTGGAATTCTTTGTCGGTCTTATCCAGGCGGTGGTCTTTGGAATGCTGACCATGGTCTTCATGGCGCAGGCTACCCAGGGACATGGTGAGCAGCATGATGAAGAAGCTCACGCATAAAAAGTTAGTTTCCGGGTATTTTCCCCCCGGTTGAAATAATTAAATCTGTAATAAATCATGGAGGTAAACAAAATCACATGGATGTCGAAGCCGCAAGATTAATCGGAGCCGGTTTGGCAATGGTCGGAACAATTGGTGCAGGCATTGGCATTGGGATGCTGGTAAATGGAGCCGTTCAGGGTATTGCTCGCAACCCAGATGCTAGTGGTGATGTCCAGACGAACATGATCTTGGGCATTGCATTCACAGAAGCAGTGGCAATTTACTGTCTGGTAGTTGCCCTCCTGATCCTGTTTGTTGGGTAAGCCTGAGGTGCCTGTGGGTAAGCACTGCCTCCCACATCAGGTTGATTTGAAACAAATTAAATTAATGAAAGGAGCACCCCAGTGGAAGGATTAGGACTTAATTTAGGTTACTTATTTGTTCAAATATTTAACTTTGCGATCATTTTTGTGGTCCTGCGTGCATGGGTTTACAAACCAATTTTAGGACTGCTGGAGAGACGGAGAACCGCGATCGCTGAGGGTTTAGAAGATGCCCGTATTGCAGCTGAAGCCAGGCAAAACGCAGAACAAGAAGCGGAAGTAGTTCTTGCAGACGCGCAAGCCAAAGCCAGTCAAATCATGCGCGATGCAAATGAAAGAGCTGAAACGCAGGGTAAGGAAGTAATTGCTGCAGCTGAAGCTGAGGCAGCCAAAAAACGTGAGGAATCGTTGGCGGAAGTAGAGAGCGAACGTGACCGCATACTTGGTGAAATGCGTGGGCAGGTTGGTGCTTTGGCAATTGCAGCCGCCCAAAAATTGATTAATGCGTCTTTGGATGAAGGGCGTCAACGCGTATTAATCGATGAGTTCTTCTCTGGCGTAAAATCCGGTCGGATTGTTGTCCTGGAAGGTCAGCAGGTAAGTGGTGCCTCAGCCGAGGTAACCAGTGCCCTCCCGCTGACCACTGAAGAGAAAGAAGCCGTTAAGCAAGATGTTCTCTCTCAGGTAGGAGACCAGGCAACAGTAACATTCCGGGTTGATCCAGCTATCCTGGGTGGGCTGATCGTTCGCGTTGGCGATAAAGTCCTGGACGGATCTGTTGGCGGTCAGCTCGAGTCCTTGCGGCAGAGTCTATACTAAAATTATTCATCTTCATGATTTCGATCTAAATCATTATCCTGTATAATGATTTATACGCCCAGGGACATTCCTTGGGCGTATTTGATAAATTATGCACCAGATCAATTTAAATCAACTGGTAAATCATTTCCCACATGCCTTCCAGGGATATATTCCTGAGATTTTGGTTACTGGTATTGCCCTCGACTCGCGATTGGTGGAACCTGGAAATGTATTTTTTGCCCTGGAGGGGGAAAGTGCCGATGGACATCAATATATTCCTGAAGCCGTTGCACGAGGGGCTGCTGCGGTGGTCGGCACCAAGGTAGTACCCGACATCGAAGTACCTTATCTCAGGGCAGTGGATGGACGCACAGCTCTGGCGCAATTATCAGCAGCCTTTTACGATTTCCCAGCTCGAGAGCTGACCGTGATCGGCGTAACCGGGACAGATGGAAAGACCACAACCGCAAATTTGATCTTCCGCATTTTGCAGGCAGCAGGTATTCAAGCTGGCATGATCTCAACCGTAAATGCCCAGATTGGTGACAGAATATTGGATACTGGTTTTCATGTCACCACGCCTGAAGCCCCAATTGTCCAGAGTTATTTAGCGGAAATGCTTGCCTCTGGGATCACACACGTGATCCTTGAAGCGACTTCCCATGGATTGGCACAACAGCGTGTCGCGTATTGCGAATTTGACCTGGCCGTGGTGACGAACATCACCCATGAGCATCTGGATTATCATGGCAGCTATGACGCCTACCTATCCGCGAAGGGTAGTTTGCTAACTGAATTATCCCGCTCAGTATCCAAAAAACATGGAAATCCACGTCTTGCAGTACTGAATGAGGATGACAATTCTTATGATTATTTGGCGGGGGTAGTGCGAGAATTAGAACCCAGCGTCCGCAAGGTCACCTATGGTATCCAACCCGACGCAGATGTCTGTGCTGGAGATATTCAAGCCGATTCCGCTGGATTGAGGTTTTCTGCGCGGGTTGGAAATGGCGCCTATTTCAAAATCGATAGCAATTTGGTTGGGTCATACAACATCTCAAATTGTCTGGCGGCGATTACTGCCACTGCTGTAGGTCTGGGGATTGACGATGAATTCATCCAAAAAGGGATTGCCTCTTTACCTGGTATACCCGGAAGGATGGAGGTGATCGATCTGGGCCAGGACTTCCTGGCGATCGTTGATTTTGCCCACACGCCAAATGCACTGAATAATGCTTTGCATACTGCCCGAGAACTGACCCGAGGAAAGGTGATCGCGGTCTTTGGCTCAGCGGGTCTACGCGACCAGGCTAAGCGGGGAATGATGGCAGAAATTTCAGCTCAAAAGGCAGATTTGACCGTGCTCACCGCTGAAGACCCACGCAGCGAATCTCTGGATGATATATTGTCTGACATGGCTGCAGGAAACCAATCCATGGGAGGGGAGGAAGGGCGTACCTTCTGGCGCGTACCTGATCGTGGTAATGCGATCCGTTTTGCCCTCAGTTTAGCAGAGCCGGGTGATGTGGTGATTTCTTGCGGGAAAGGACACGAGCAGTCAATGTGTTTCGGGGAGATTGAATATCCCTGGGATGACCGCACTGCGATGCGAGCTGCACTTGCGGAGCTCCTGGGAATTGAAGGACCAGCGATGTCCTATTTGCCCACCCAGGATGAGTGAGCTTTCAAGGTAAGTTATTGGTGTTTTTTGAGCGATTTGGTATGGCCAGGGTGGAGATAGCTTTTTGCATCAAGTGACAGTCGCCCGGTTTGCAATAGTCTCGACGATTCTGTTGATCGCCAACATATATATTATTTACTTTCATCGCTGCGCCAAAATAATTCAGGATAAACTTAAACCTGGAATAAATTGCCCTCCTTGGGCAAAATTTCCAACCTGATAATCAATTAAATTGCAAGAATGATTTTTTACTCGTGCAATTTATAAAAATCCGGGAAATTGAATGAAAGGATGTTTTCGAGTCGAGAACTAGGTGGGGATAAAGCGCAGATTATTGATAAAACGGCCACAAGATAGGCAAGAAAATCATTGATACGATGAATAAGGCAACTGTGAGCAGTGCACCCACGCGAGCGTAATCTGCGAACCTGTAACCACCAGGGCCGAACACCAGCACATTGGCTTTGTGCCCTACTGGTGTGAGGAAGCTGGTCGCGGCACCAATGACTACTGCCATTGTGAAGGTCAGGTGATTGGCACCCAGTCCTAAAGCGGTGTCAATTGCGATGGGAACGATCAGGACAACCGCTGCGGCATTCGACATGGGTTGAGTGATCAGTGCAGAAAGTAAATAAATCCCGGCTAATAATCCGATCGCTCCGAAATCACCCAATAAACTCAGCAAATTATCCGCCAGGAATTGGGTGGTGCCGGTGTTCTCCATAGCGATACCCAGTGAAAGCATTCCGCCTACCAGGAACACAGTTCGCCAGTCGATACTTTCGTATGCTTCATCCATGGATAAGCATCCAGTAAGCACCATCGATACGGATCCGATCAACATAGCAACTGCAATACCGAGATTAGTGAAGATTGCCAGCAAGATCACCATGATCATGATTCCCGCAGCAAGAGGTGCTTTTTTGCTCCGCCTGCGCTCAAACTCAACAGGCTCAAGGACCAGGAATTCATTGCCTTTCTGCAGGGCACGCACCCTGCCTGGTGGTCCCTGGAGCAGCAGAGAGTCTCCAAAGCGCAGGGGGACATCTCTTAGGTGCTCAGTGATCACATCTCCTTGGCGCCAAATCGCGAGAGTCGTCATACCAAAACTATCCCTGAAGTTCACCGTGTTCAAGGTGCGTCCCACCATGGTAGATCGAGGAGCCAGGGTGGCTTCAAATATGTAAGATTGTTCAGTATCCAGATCCGAAATCTCAAAATCATGACCGGTATGGATATCAAACTTGAGATCCTCTTTTGCAGTCAACAGGTTTTGAGCTGATCCCTCTAGAATCAAGTGGTCATTTTCCTGGATGACCATATCCCTGTGCAATCCAACCAATGGCTTCCCATCACGGATGATCGATAAAACCGTCAGGTCAAAATCAGCCCCCAACCCAGATTCATACAAGTTCCTTCCATTTAATGAACTTTGAGGGCTTACCTGAACGTCGCTGATATATTCACGCAATTGGGAGGAAGCTAATGGGTCGCCGGCTGTCTCTCGTATGGGAAGCAGATGACGACCAATGGTGACCATGTAGATGATCCCGGTAGCGAGTACCAGCAAGCCCATCGGTGTGATTTCGAAAAAACTGAAGCTGGGCAAACCGCGAGCGATCAGAACTCCCTGGGCGAGGATGTTGGCTGGAGTGCCGATCAGGGTCATTGTTCCACCGAGCAGGGAGGAAAAAGCCAGGGGAATGAGTAATTTTGAAACCGGGATGCTGGTTTTCTTGGATATTCCGATCACGGCTGGCATCAGTACCGCCACCGCGCCAACATTGTTCATGAAGGCGGACATGATACCGCAGGTGAGCATGATCACCGCGATCAACCGGGCTTCACTTGAGCCAGATAGGCGCAGAATCATTGATCCCAATTTGTCGGCAACACCCGTTTTGAACAACCCGCCAGAAACGATATAGACCGCCCAGATGGTGATCACTGCTGGGTTGGCGAATCCCAGAAATACCTCTTCCTTCGCGACCAACCCTGTGATCGAAACAGCTAAGAGCACCAACAGTGCGACCAAATCGACCCGCAGCTTTTCCGTGGTAAATAATATAATTGCCATCAGAATGATAGCGAGGGTGAGTGCAATCTCTGTGGTCACAGTGGTTTATCTGGCAGTGAAAAATTGAATAATTATTGGGGTTTGGCCTCTACCCAGCTCTATAGCCGGGTATCTCCCTTTTGAGGCTAATATTAGATTTTTCAAATTATAACTTAAATGATCCGTAAACTGTGCATTTGGATCAGATCGTTGCCGGATGGAAAGTAGCTCCTTTCCCAGTCTGGAACGAGTGATAAATCCCTAAATTTAATCTTTCTTGCTCCTGGTAAAAGGATGATCTCGGAAAAGCAAAATAGTGGTCAGTTCCTGCAGACTCCCAGAACAAAACACCGTGGAATCCGTCATTGTTATCAGACTATAGCACTCAAATGAGACGGATTTGATGAGGGATTCATCTATTCTTTTTGTGGTATCCTATCCATCTGTACCGGCGGAAGCATCATGAATTCAGTGAGGGGATGGTGTCCGCCAGAGGACCAAAAATATCAATGTCTGCAAATTCGATATCGGCAGAATTTACCCTCCCTGAAGAGCATTCAGCAAACAGGAGCGGTACTAAAAGGTGGCTAATTTCGCACACCCTGCGTTATTGGCCATTGGGACTGATCCTTCTCGGGGGGGCAATTTCAAATGCTGCTTTGGCAGCGGTTGTTCCGATATTGATTGGTCAGGCTTTCGATGTCATCCTAGGTACACCTGCAGATATAGACGCGTTGATAAGGATATCGGTAACTATCGCAGCTACTCAGGTATTACGAGGTGTGCTTCAATTTGGACGCAATTTCAGCGCAGAATTGTTTGGCCAAAGATTGGAACGTGATATCCGCGAAGAGCTATATGTAAACCTATTGGGAAAGAGCATGACTTTCCACAGCTTACAGCCGGTTGGAGACATCATGGCCAGGGCGACCAACGATGTCAGGGAGATCAACCTGATGTTCAATCCTGGCATCAATCTGGTAGTAGGATCAGCGATTTTTATGCTTATGCCGTTGATCTTTGCCCCACGCTATGATCCTGCTCTAATCATCACTCCTGCCCTGTACATCATCGCATATGTTTTCGCCATCCAGCAATATCTGAGAGAACTGCAGCCTGTAACAACTGAGGTTAGAAATTCCTTCGGTGAATTAAATTCTCGTCTGGCAGAGGCGATCGATGGTGTCGAAACGGTAAAGGGGATGTCTCAAGAAAGAAGCGAAGTTGGCCGGTTTATCAACAATGCGCGCAGGTATCGCGATGCCGTCGTTCACCAAGGCGATATCGAGGCACGCTTCTTACCTTTATTGCTGCTGGCATTGGCCAATGCCGGAGGTTTGCTGCATGCACTGGTGCTCTATTATCAGGGAACATTGGATGTGGGAGATGTGGTGGCTTATTTTGGACTGCTCCAATTGTTAGGATTCCCAACTTTCGTTTCAATGTTTGCTTATTCACAGGTATCACTAGGGGTTGCAGGAGCCACAAGGATTCTGGAATTGATTAACCGTGAAAGCAGTCTCGACCAGAACACAGCAGGATACAGCCAAGAAATGCAGGGCGAGATTGAGTTCAAGGATGTGACTTTTGTCTATGAGCAAGGGGAACCTGCCTTGCAAGGGATTTCATTCAAGGTAAAGCCTGGTCAAACAGTCGCCATCGTCGGTCAAACGGGGACTGGGAAGACT
>JALHTN010000545.1 GCA_022865865.1 Anaerolineales bacterium | reverse complement strand
GATTACGAATATAATAGGATTGTTGACCCGACCAAATCCACTGAATTGAAGGCGTTTGAATATGTCCCAACCATTTCAAGAAGAACTACCCACAGGTACGATCACGTTCCTGCTGACTGACATTGAGGGCTCCACCGAGCTGTGGGAAAAGAACCCGGAGCCCATGCGCGGCGCGCTGATTCGTCATGATGCCATATTTGATGCCGCGGTGGATCTTCACTCTGGCGTACATGTTCGTCCGAGAGGAGAGGGTGACAGCCGCTTTGCCGTGTTCCAGGATGCGGTGGAGGCAGTTACAGCTGCGGTTGAGATCCAACAGAACATGGCGACTGAAACCTGGGATATGCCGTCCCCGCTGCGCGTGCGCATCGGCCTGCACACTGGTGTGGCCGACCTGCGTATAGGCGATTACTACGGTTCAGCAGTCAATCGCAGCGCTCGTGTGCGCGGGATGGGTCATGGTGGGCAGACGCTGCTATCCCTGACGACCAAGGAACTTGTTCAAGATAACCTACCAGCAGACGTATCCCTTGCGGACATGGGCTATCACACCCTGAAAGGACTCTCCCGTCCAGAGAATGTTTTCCAGCTGATCATCCCCGGTCTATCGCATGAATTCCCTGCGCTAAAATCCCTTGAAAATCTGCCCAATAATCTCCCTTCTCAAACCACAGAATTCATTGGTCGTGACGAAGAGGTGGAGGAGATCGTTGAGATTCTCTGCAAACGAAGTGTCCGCTTATTAACACTGACTGGACCCGGGGGAACAGGCAAGACTCGCCTCAGCCAGGAATCAGCTGCCAGTATGCTGAACAGTTTCCCTGACGGTGTCTATTTTATCCCCCTGGCTCCGATCAGCGACCCTGAACTGGTGCCAACTACTATCGCCCGTGCGATCGGAGTCCGGGAAGGCGGCGGCCTGCCGCCGCTTGAAAACCTTAAGTCCTACCTGAAAGACAAGCAGCTGTTATTACTTTTAGATAATTTTGAACAGGTAATGGATGCGACTGCCATCGTCAGCGAACTGCTGGTGGCTGCCCCAAACATCAAGCTGATGGTTACCAGCCGGATCCCCCTGCAGGTGCGCGGCGAGCAGGAGCTCCCGGTCTCCCCATTGGATGTTCCTGGAAAAGATATGGCATTCGATGAGATCGAGCGTATTGAATGCGTCAAAATGTTCGTGACCCTGGCACAGGCAGCAAATCCGCGTTTTGAACTCAACAAAGAGAACAGCGCTGCAATCGCCGAAATTTGCCGCCGACTGGACGGCTTACCCCTGGCGATCGAGATCGCGGCTGCCAGATCCAGGATGCTTTCACCCCAGGCGATGCTCAAGCGCCTGGATAAGAGCCTTAAACTGCTGACTGGGGGTCCCAGGGATCTGCCTGCCAGGCAGCAAACCCTGCGGGGAGCGATTGATTGGAGCTATGACCTGCTCGAACCTGATGACCGGACGCTTTTCGCCCGTTTGGGTGTCTTTGTGGGCGGCTTTACTCTCGAGGCAGCGGAGGCAGTTTGCAATTCAAAGGACCAATTGGATGTATTCGTGGGGATCGAAACTTTGCTGAACAACAGCCTGCTCAAGCTTGCGAATCCCACCGATGACGAGCCACGTTTCGAATTACTGCAGACGATCCGCGAATACGCGCTTGAGCAGCTGATAGATATGGGGGAATTGGAGGAAATGCGCCAATACCATGCCGAGTATTTCAATGAGAAATCAGATGAGATCATGTGGCAGCTCTACTCAACCAACTCGGTTGAGTCCTTGAGAGTTCTGGAAACAGAACAGGATAACTTCCGTGCGGCGCTGCATTGGAGCCTGGAATCCCCGGACAGAATCGGAGTAGGCATTCAGATCGCGTATCATATCTTCTGGTTCTGGTACCGCTACGGGCACTTCCATGAAGGACGCGATTGGTGTGAACGCCTGCTTTCCAGGACTGATGATATGGGCCGCCACCCTCTACGAGCGATGGTGCTGGCAACTATTGGTATGATGGCAATGTGGGAGGGTGATTTGAACGTGGCCGTGGATTATTCGCTTGAAAGCCTGGAAATCTGGCGTGCTCTTGAAGAACCGGAAGGTATGGGGTTCTCATTGTTGACCGTTGGCGTTGTGCTGCTCAACCAGGGACAGGATGACCGGGCGCGCCCGTATTTAGAAGAATCTATCGAAGTGTTCAGGGGGATTGGGGCAACCTGGATTGAGGGTACGGCCCTGGTGCACCTTGGGAATGTCGCTCTTGGCCAGGGGGATATTGAGGCTGCCCTGGATTACCTGGAAAAAGGGGAGAAAATTGCCCGTCAAGTCGGGGATCCATGGCAGATCGCTTTCGCAGTCAACAACAGGGGTGAAGTGGCACGTGTGCAGGGAGAGTACGACAAAGCTCAGCGCTACTACATCGAGACCGAGCAGCTATACCAGCAGGCGGATGCCAAAGGTGACCAGGCGCGGCTGATTCATACACTGGCATATATCGCCCAACATGAGGGCGATCTGGAGACAGCCGAAGCCAGGTTCCGGGAGAGCCTGGAGAGCTTCCTGGAATTGGGCAACAAGCGCGGTATCGCTGAATGCCTGGCTGGATTGGCCGGTTTGGCTGCAGAGCGCGGAGAGACCGAATGGGCGGTACCCCTTTTAGCTGCGTCTGAAGCTTTACTCCATTCTTTCGGCGCTGCCTGGTGGCCGGCAGACCGGGTTGAATTTGAGCGCAGCCTGGAGTCTACCCGCTCTGCGCTGGAGCAGGCTGAATTCGATGACCTGTGGGAACAGGGGGAAAAGTTCAGCCTGGAGGAGGCGGTGAAGTATGCCTCGGGCTCCAATGCGAAACCCCATTCCTGAACTGCTGATATTTCCATATTGAGTCATCAGCGAGAGGGTGTAAAGCGTCCCTAAACAGTCTTTGTCAAGTGTTGAAATGCATTAAATCAGGTAGATTGCTTTGGTCGCTGCGCTCCCTCGCAATGACATTATCAATAAGTCAGGCAGCCAGATTAAATACAAAAAAACGCTCGCTGAATCAGGCGAGCGTTTTGATTTATTACCAAGTGAAAAATTACGTAGTAGCTTTCACGCCCAGCGCTTTCAACAATCCAGGGAAACCCGCCTCAGGCCCGGTTTCAATGTTGTGAGTTCGTGAAACCTTATCGCCAGCAAAGCTGATTTCGCTGGTACTGGAAGGGAAGGTGACCATTTCACCGCTGGCAGGGATGACACCCATGCCCATCGCAGAAAGGTCAAAGTCCCTGGTAAATATGCCGGTAAAGTAACTGGTTATCATCACTTTGTCACCATGTTCGTGAATATCTTCAATGTTGACTTTGATATCTGGGAATGAGTTCTTAAACATCTGACCCATGCCAATCCAACCGGCTTTGTCAAATGGCGGACCACCAACTTCATCGGTGCCCTGGAAATTATCGGATAGGTGACTGTTCGCCAGCTTAAGATTATCAAAGCTATATGTTTCTTTGGCCAGGTCTATCTTATTCATAATTGATTATTCTCCTTGGTATTTTGGGTTGGGTTAGATTGATTGCTGAAGCTAATCTTTGGATGTTTGAGATCTCACTATTGATTTTGTTTCATCGATTGCTAACGGACCAGGTGGTTATCAAGAACTTCTCAATTATACTAGATAATAGAGACCTTATATATATCAATTATACCGCAAGATATATCTGCGGGAATGAGAGTATGTTAAAAAATTTGATTTATGTGTTTGGATAATGGGGTAAATTCGTTTGCCATTGCGGTGACTACGGTATATACCCGTCCCGCCAGTAATTGCTCCTGCCAGTCCCCCATAAGATCTGTGCTGCTGCTGATCCTGGAAGGTCATAGGCTACCAACCCAGAGTGGGCGGTATTGAGCAGCACCTCCAGGTCTGGATCGGCGTCGATATCCGCCAGGGTAGGTGCTGCCAGGGCTCCGTTCCAATCCCCGGAGTGAGCAGCCGGCAGATCGATCTCGTAAAGCGGCTGCCCCAGGTAGTTCAAGATGTGCAGTTTGCCGGTTTTCCCGCTGCCCTTTTCAACCCATGAAGCGAAGATCACTTCTGCTTTTCCATCGGCATTCAAGTCCGCCACGGTGGGTTCAGAAGCGAAGCGCAGAATGCCCTCGCCCGGCTGATTAATTGAATAGGGCCAAACGCCGTGCTCAGTTTTATCCAACCAGAAGGCATGCATGCGCCCATCATAAGAGGGGAACAAGATTTCCATAAATCCGTCGCCGTCCAGATCAGCGATGACCGGGTTGGGTTGGGTGTTTTCAATCTGGTTGTAGTCCTCGCTCAATGGCGCACCGGTGTCGATGGGTGCCTGGCGCCAATCGAAGGATCCATTTTGATAGCGGCTGCGATCCGCATTGAAGACGAAT
>JALHTN010000544.1 GCA_022865865.1 Anaerolineales bacterium | reverse complement strand
CTATGCCGGCACAGAACCACCATACAGGATCGAGGTATACACGACTATCACAACCTGGTCCGAGATCGGTCAGTAATCTTAGTAAGGTTTTAATAAGTTCGTTGCGAGTCAATGACTCGCAACGATCCATTTAAGGCTATGCAGCATTTGAATCTTGAAACCAATAATGATATGATTCAAGCAATACACAGAAGGAGTTTCTTATGAGCACGATGAAAAATAAGCCCGGTTTGAGAAGATTCATCCCCACCCCCCTGAAAACCCGGACGCCTGTACCGTCTGATATTGATATTGCCCAGGCAGCCACGCTGAAACCGATCAGCCAGGTTGCAGAAGAACTCGGCTTGCTACCAGAGGAGCTTGAACTTTATGGCGAATATAAAGCCAAGGTCAAACTATCTGTTTTGGATCGCCTCAAGGATATGCCTGACGGTAAATATATTGACGTCACCGCCATCACACCCACACCCCTCGGCGAAGGCAAAACCACCACAACGGTAGGGCTCAGCCAGGCACTCGGTGCGCACCTGGGGCAGCGCGTGATCACCTGCATCCGTCAACCATCGCAGGGGCCAACCTTTGGCATCAAAGGCGGCGCTGCCGGCGGGGGCTACAGCCAGGTCATCCCCATGGAGGAATTCAACCTGCACCTCACTGGTGATATCCATGCCATTTCTGCCGCCAACAACCTTCTGGCTGCAGCCATTGATACGCGCATGTTCCACGAATCCAATCAGAGCGATAAAGCACTTTTTAACCGCCTCTGCCCACTGGATAATCACGGAAAAAGGCATTTTGCGGTTGGCATGCAGGCACGCCTCCGAAAACTGAACATCCAAACAGATGATCCCGAACAACTTTCGGAAGAAGAACGCAGTCGATTTTCCAGGCTGGATATTGACCCCGAAACGGTCACCTGGCGGCGCGGGTTGGACGTGAATGACCGCATGCTGCGCGGTATGACTATTGGTCAGGGTGAAAGCGAAAAAGGATTCGAGATCAAAACCAACTTCTACATCACGGTCGCCAGTGAACTAATGGCAATCCTTGCGCTTGCCACCAGCCTGGCAGATATGCGCGAACGTATTGGCAATATGGTTATTGGTATGAACAAAAAGGGTGAGCCGATCACAGCGGATGACATCGGCTGCGCTGGTGCTCTGACCGTCCTGATGAAGGACACCATCAAACCCAACCTGATGCAGACGCTTGAAGGGACGCCTGTCTTTGTGCATGCCGGCCCCTTTGCCAACATCGCCCACGGAAACTCCTCCATCATCGCTGACAAAGTCGCCCTGAAACTGGCAGATTATGTCATCACCGAATCCGGCTTCGGCTCGGACATGGGCATGGAAAAATTCTTCGACATCAAATGCCGTGCCTCCGGGAACCTGCCCAATGCGGTAGTCCTGGTCGCTACGGTACGCGCCTTGAAGATGCATGGCGGTGGTCCCAAAGTTGTCGCCGGCGCACCCCTCGCATCCGAATATGTTGACGAAAACCTTGACCTGCTGCGTGATGGACTTGGTAACATGCTTGCCCATATCAAGATTGCACAGAAATTTGGCATCCCCGTCGTCGTAGCAGTCAACCGCTTCCCCACCGATACCGATGCCGAACTGGCACTCATTAAAAAGGTCGCCATTGAAGAAGGCGGTGTCGTGGATGCTGTCGTATGCGATAACTATATGAAAGGTGGCGCTGGCGCGGTTGAACTGGGTAAAGCTGTGATGAAAGCCGCCGAGCAGCCCTCACATTTCAAATTCCTGTATGACGTCAATAACTCTATCAAAGAGAAGATCGAGACCATCGCTCGTGAGGTTTACGGTGCGGATGGGGTTGATTACAGCCCCGAAGCTGAAGAACGCATTGCCGAGTACACGCGCCTGGGTTATGACAAACTCCCCATCTGTATGGCAAAGACACATCTCAGCCTCAGCCACGATGCCAACCTCAAGGGTGTCCCCACAGGTTTCCGCATTCCCATTCAGAATGTGAGCGCATCCATTGGCGCCGGTTTCCTCTACCCGCTATTGGGTACAATGAGCACCATGCCCGGTCTGCCTACCCGCCCGGCGTATTATGACATTGATATTGACCTGGAGACTGGCAAGATCCTGGGCCTGTCGTAAAGTAACCAAATCGTAAGGGAAAGGCAAGGCATGCCTTGCCCTTACCTTGATTCTACTCATCCCTCCAACCAGCCAGGTAAGCCTGATCCTGAACCTCACATAACAAACAGGCAAGAAAATTCCTTAAATAAATAAATCCGGCTCACCACCGGATTTTTTATATTCCAAAACCAAACCCTGTTCAGATATTCAGCCACCTTGTGGCATGCGCAGCCAGGTTGAAAACCGGCCCTTGCACAAACTTGCATGGTGGCAGCGAATCAAGGAAGGCTTTGCCGTAACGTTTGGTCAATACGCGCT
>JALHTN010000069.1 GCA_022865865.1 Anaerolineales bacterium | reverse complement strand
CTCCCCGACGCCTTTGGCACCATAAGGACCATCTTCGGTGGGATGTTCAACGACGATCGTTTTGATCTCTTCGGGAATATGTTTGATCGAAGGCATGCGGTAGCGAGCTAAATGATCAGTGAAAACTATACCATCTTCGACGATAAATTCTTCTGTCAAGGCGTGGCCAATCCCCATGATAATGCCGCCTTCCACCTGCCCCTGCAATCCCAGGGGATTGATGGCTTTGCCAACATCTGTCGCACCGATAACTCGCAGAACCTGGACCTGGCCGGTTTTCAAATTAACTTCAATTTCCACCGCCTGGGCAGCATATGAGTAGGCAAAATGTTTATCCCCAGCCTGATCCAGGGGATATGTCTCTGGAGCCCAATATTCGTACAACACCTTCGGCTCACGCCCCTCTTCCTTCATTAAATCAACGACTTTTGCATACGGGACTTCGTGCCCATTAATTTGAGCAAGTCCCTCAACGAATTTAATTTCCTGGGGGGCGATATCATACCGTTCTGACAGCGTGGCTTGCATGGCTTCACGTAGAGAACTGGCAGCAAGTTTGACCGCGTTTCCAGAGATATAGGTCTGCCTGGAACCCGTAGTTGGTCCACCATCTGGGGTTAGATCAGTATCAGACAATAAGACCCGTACTCGCTCAACCGGCAAACCCAATTCCTGGGCTGTTACCATCTGCAGTACCGTCACCAGACCCTGGCCAATTTCGGCTGATGAGATGCGCGCCTCTGCAGAACCATCTTTCAGCAACTCAACCTCAGCGATGGCTTTGTCGGGTGCACCTTCACCCAGTCCCGTGTTCTTGAATGCCACTGCAAATCCCCAGGCTCTCCTTTTTCCGGGTGACCCATCCACAAGACGGGAGACAAATGGGTCTTTTCCATTTGTATATTTCATCATCTCCGCTCTGGTAGTGTCGATGCACTCAATCAATCCAACGCTATCTTTAAGGTGCTGTCCAGTATTTGTAATTGAGTCTGGTCGCAGGGCATTCTTCCGCCGCAGCTCAATCGGATCAAGCCCCATTTTTTCTGCAACCTGATCGATCATGCATTCAATCGCGAAAGCTGCCTGCAGTGCACCAAAACCACGGAAGGCACCAGAAGGGGGGTTGTTTGTATACATGGCGTAGCAATCTATCTTGACATGGGGCACTATATAGGGCCCTGTAGAGTGAGTGGTTGCCCTTCCCATCACCTTCGTACCGAGGGAGGCATAGGCGCCCGTATCACCATAAAGTTCCGTTTGAGCGGCGGTTATCGTGCCATCTCCTTTCAACCCCAGTTTGATCTTGATTTGAGTAGCATGGCGTTTGGGATGGACCAGCATACTTTCGTGCCGGTCGTATAAGATCTTGACAGGTTTATGGGTTGCTTGTGCCAATAATGCGGCATGGATCTGTCCAACAATATCTTCCTTTCCGCCAAATCCACCACCAATTAAGGGACCTCTCACACGCACTTGGGTTTGAGGAATGTCCAGTGCCGCTGCTACTTGTTCCCGGTCTGCATACGGAATTTGAGAACCAACATAGATTTCAATGCGACCATCATCTGTCAGGCTGGCGATGCTGCATTCAGGCTCCATGAAGGCGTGCTCATAAGAGGGGGTAAAAAAGGTTTCCTCGTAAATCACATCGCTTTGTTTGAAGCCCTGTTCTATATCACCTTTATTCACCTTGATGTGCTTGAGCAAGTTCCCGCCTGTATGTAACTTGGGCGCATCCGGTGTTTTTGCTTTAACCGGGTCAGCGACAACTGGTAAAGGTTCATAATCCACTTCAATCATATCCAGTGCACCCTGTGCGATCGCTTGGCTTTCAGCCGCAACAATTACCACTGCATCACCCACATAGCGCACTTTTTGACCAACGCCAACTAAAGCAGGCCAATCCTGTATTACCAAACCATGATTCACCCGCCCGGGAATATCCGCTGCGGTCAGCACAGCATACACTCCGGGCAGCTTCTTCGCCTTGGTGATGTCAATCTTATTTACGAGCGCATGGGGGATGCCAGCCCGCAGGGTGGCTCCATAAAGCATTCCCGGCAAATTGATATCATCTGTAAAAATCGCTTCCCCACTCACCTTCGCTACTGCTTCAGGACGCTGGATAACTCGTCCAACAACTTCCAGGTCGCTTTCGTATTCCAAAGTTGGGTAATCGATTGGTATTCCATGATTAATATTGTTGGCTGCAGCCTGGATGGCCTTGAGAATTGCTGGATAGGCACCGCAGCGGCAAAGTGTGTCGGTCAATGCATACTCGATTTCAGCACTGCTGGGTTCAGGAGTTTCGTCCAGCAGCGCCGCGGCAGTCATAATCTGACCTGGAGTGCAAAATCCGCACTGCACCGCTCCATGTTTAACGAATGCCTCCTGTAAAGGATGTAATTTCCCATTCTTTGATAAACCCTCGATCGTCGTGATTTGCTTGCCGTCAGCTTTTTGGGCAGGATAATTGCATGAGAGCACCGGCAAGCCATCGATGAGAACGGTGCAAACTCCACATTCCGATTCGTTGCAGCTCACCTTTGTACCCGTGAGAGACAATCGATACCTCAGCACATCCGCCAGCATCTCCCCCTCATTAATCTCTACGGTCTTTTCGTTCCCATTAACCCAAATTAGTAAATTTGTCATGATTTCTACTCGCTCCAAAAATAATTCTACTGATAATTACACCTGGCAACAGCAGCATCCAGCACCTCCCGCAGCAACACGGATAAAAGCAGCTCCCGGTATTCCTTCGTTGCTCGGTGAGGGCTGGTTCTCAAGCTGACTTCACTTTCTAAAACTCGGCATGCCTGGTTGAAAGTATTCTCATTGAACATCTTGCCCTTGATTATGGACTCGGTTTGGTATGCTCGAAATGGTCGTGGACCTGCAGGGCCACAAGCTATTCGTACATCTTGAATGCTGTCATTGGAATCGAGTTTCACCCAGGCTGCCATATTAAGAATGGCAATCGCTACTCCTTGTGGACGCATGACCCGATGGAAGGCGGAAGCTTCCCGATCGTTTTTTCTTGAGAAACGGAACCCAACCAGCAGTTCGCTTTTCCGATCGAAGGTCACCTTTCCTGGTCCTTCGAAAATATCGACCAGTGGCTCCCAGCGAGTACCCCCTGAGCTTGATGCTATTTGGACATCTGCATCTAAAGCCAATAACGATATCGTCCCATCTCCTGCTGGCAGGGCATGGGCCACATTCCCACCGATTGTGGCCACATTTCTCACCTGCGGACCACCAATCAAACCACAACCTTCAACGACACATTGAGCATGCTCTTTAAGTAATTCGCTGTGGACGATTTCATTGTGCGTAGCTGCTCCACCAAGGAAGACCTTCTCGCCGTCAACGATGATATGCCTCATTTCATCGATCTCAGATACATCCAGGAAGATGTCAGGGGAAGTATGTCTTCCTTGACGAATATCGAGCAGCAGATCGGTTCCACCTGCAATAATTGCTTTTGACTGATCTTCAATAAGGAGCGTGTCAAGAGCTTCTGCCAGAGAATGAGCTTTTATATATCTTTCAACCATAATTAACAGCCTTTATTTGTACATATATTATAAAGAATATCTACGATCTTATGGGGATGAGTTGGATGCTGCTTTAACGATAGATGAACACCTAAATAGCAAATACCTTTCTGCACACTCTCATTTACTATTTCCAGAAACCCACATGTACTTCACGAGCCTCATCTTCAAGGATCGGACCGGTAACCTCGATTGATTTTCGACCTCGTTCGAAGACCTCGTGACAGGGCAGATGAAGGATCTCTTCAGCATCCCAGCCAATCATTTCGTATAAACCCTCCTCGCTCAAGCCGTAGACGACCCTTCTAACATTTGACCAGAATATAGCACCAGAGCACATTGGACAAGGTTCTGTGCTCGTATACAGCGTACATTTCGCCAGGAATTCACTATCATACTTCAATGATGCCTGTCTCATGAGGTTGGTTTCTGCATGACCCGTGCTATCTTTTGCAGTGACTACTGTGTTTTCCGCTTCTACCACGATGTGACCATCTTCGTCGACGAGCAAGGCGCCGAAAGGATGATTGCCATTGTCACGTGCCTTGCGGGCGATTTTTATCGCGGCTCGGATGTACATTTTATCGTCTAAATTCAACTTGCTACCTCCAAATATCTAGCGCTGCATTCCAAACAAAATTCTATTACGGTCATGTTCATCAAATTGTGGATGTTTTATCTCTTACTGAACTTCAGATTTGCAGACTGGGGTTATGAAAGGGGCACCCCATATTGCCGGGAGCTCAACCCTCAACGGTGATCACAACTTTGGCATTCACTTGGGGAGCCAGGATGAGACAGGAATTAACTGCTTGCACGTCCACCACAGCCACACCATCTCCGCAGTCCCCCTGGCTGCAGCCATCCTTCGTACCTGTGAGTCCCAAATCATCTCGCAATGCCTGTAACAATTTACGGAGTTGTTCGGTCCTGACAGTTCTCTATACCCCGATCACGAATAATATTCTTTCAATCCTTGACCATTATCCTTATTTGTAAGGTTCACCCGAGAGGTGGGTATTAAAACTAAACCAACAATCTTCTCGCCCGGTCGTTATGTTTCTGGATATGGGATTGGAGATCAACTGTTTCCAGGTGACCCTCTTTGACGATGAACTTTCCCCCAACCACGGTGTAATCCGCGGTTACCGGGGTGCAGAAAACCAGAGCAGCCAAAGGATCATGCAAAGCACCAGAAAAATTGAGCTGTTCCAGGTTTACTGCAAAGAAGTCGCCACATTTGCCAACCTCCAAAGAGCCAATATCATCCCGACCCAGCACAGCCGCACTGCCCCGTGTCGCAATCCTGAGTGCCTGGCGAGCAGACATCATTGGTGAGGCATCCTCACTCGATAATGATGCACCCTCAAGACTGGCTCCCAAGCGCGAAAGCAGCATAGCTTGTCGGACCTCCCCGAGCATATGTGAACCATCGTTGCTGGCAGAGCCATCCACACCCAGTCCCACTTTTACACCCGAAGTGAGCATTTTCAGTATTGGCGCGATACCTGAAGCCAGGCGCATATTCGAACTCGGGCAGTGTGCCACACCACATCCTGTACTGGCATATTGAGCGATTTCATCGTCATTAACATGCACTGAATGGGCGAACCAGACATCAGAGCCAATCCAATTTACCTGCTCCATATAAGCGACCGGGCGGTGACCGAATAGTTCGATGCAGAATTGCTCTTCATCCTCGGTCTCTGCCAGGTGTGTATGCAGCTGGACCCCATATTCGCGTGCCAACGAGGCACTGGCCATCATCAAATCACCGGTAATGCTGAATGGTGAACAGGGTGCCAGTACAACCTGGGTCATTGAGCCAGGGTTTGGATCGTGATACTGTTCAATCAGGCGCTGGCTATCCTTGAGGATGAAGTCTTCTTCTTCAACAACGCTGTCCGGGGGTAAGCCTCCCTGGCTCTCACCACGGCTCATTGACCCCCGGCTGGCGTGCAAACGCACACCGATATCCAACCCGGCCTGAATCTGATCATCCAGGCGCGAACCATTTGGGAAAATGTACAGGTGATCCGATGCCGTGGTACAGCCGGAAAGGGATAGCTCGGCCAATGCGGTGATGGTCGAAATATAGATGTCTTCCGGCTGCATACGAGCCCAAATGGGATAAAGAGTCACCAACCAGTTGAAGAGATTTGTATCCTGGGCGGCTGGTACTGCGCGGGTGAGGGTTTGGTAGAAATGATGATGGGTGTTGACCAAGCCTGGAAGAACTACATACCCTTCCAGATTAAGCACCTCATCAGCAGAGCTAGCCAATTCCGAAGTTGGACCCACCTGCTCGATGAATCCGTCCCGGATGAACAGCCCGCCATCAACGAACTCACTTTCCTGGTCATCGAATGTGGCTAATAGCGAGGCATTGCGGACGAGTAAAGTTGGCACGTTATCCTCCTAAATTTCAAAAGATTCCAGTAGGTTATCCAGTGGAAGGCCCAAATCAATGGCTTCCTAGCGTACTTTATTATATACCTCTTGCCATTCCGGCTTGGGCTTGGAGGTTTCCAGGCCATAGACATCGTGCACGATCTTGCCAATATTTGGATCTTTGATGCTGTCGTTATATTTCGGCAGCAGAGCTTTTGCGATCTCGTTGACCTTCTCCAGGGGCAATCCTGAAGCTGCATGAGATACCTCGGCACAGAAGGGGCACTCCAGCGGTGTCAGGTAGTTGTCCAGCTTTCCGCCTGCAAGACCGGATGCTGCTGCAAAGCACAGGCAATACATGAGAGCACGGCGCCCTCCTGCCGACCGGGCATGTCGCCTTTCATGGCCGGGGAACCCGCGAGGATCATCCCCCGACATTGATGGTGTGGATAACTTAATGAAGGGTCTGGAAGTTGACCTTTAAGTCTGATGGGAACAGGATCATCGATAAATCCGTGGTTTTTAATGTGCCTGGTAACGCATATCCACCAAACTGCCAGTATTCCGTTACTGCTGAAATCTGTCCAATCCCAGCCATCTTTGGACGACCAGATTTTTCCCGAATCTTGACATGCATCTTGGCCTATTCAAACCCAACCCATTCACTTAAAATGCCAGCTAAAGATGCTTGCACGGCTACAGCGATCCCACCTAATGAACGTATCAGCACAACCAAAACAAAAGACTGCACTATTGATTCTCCATATGAAAAATCACCGTAAATACATAGCCTTTACAAATTCTTTTTGGAAGTTCTCAACGGTGGTCAATTCGATGTAGTCAACATTCTTGATCACATCTTTGATCAGCTGCCGGTGATTTACAGAAATCAAGGCTTGCACAGCACCCATCCCAGCTGCATTGCCAATCTGCCGGAAACGCTGCACAGGGATATTTGGGAACATACCTACGCTGATGGCATTGGGTACATCAATATATGTGCCAAATGCTCCTGCGATGATGATCTCGTCAATATCTTCGGGGGTTATTCCAGCTGTGGTCATTAATATTTCCTGGCCGGCTTTTATGGCCGCCTTGGCCAGCTGAATTTCATTCACATCCTTCCGGGATACAGTGATATCACGCTCATTACCACTGGATTCCCCCGGCACGAGCAGGAATTCCAGGTGGTTCTTATTACTCTTACGAATATTGAGCCGTCCTTCAATCAGGGCACCTCTCTCATCCATCAGGTTGGCGGATTTCATCTCAGCCACAACATCCAGGATGCCTGAACCACAAATTCCAATAGGAGGTTCATCGTCGATGGTGAAGGTCTTGATTTTTCCATCGATGATCTGGACGCGTTCAATCGCGCCAGGAGCGGCTCGCATACCATTGGTAATGTGCGCTCCCTCAAACGCAGGACCTGAGGCGCATGAACAGCTCATTAGCTGTCCTTTTGATACAAGGGATATCTCAGTATTTGTGCCGATATCAATTGCCAGTACGGTTTTATCTGTTTTCCAGAGCTCAGTTGAAAGAATAACAGCAGAATGATCTGCTCCAACGTAGCCTGCGATATTAGGCAGCAAGTGTATATACGATCCTGGAGCCAGTTTGATCCCAATGGCGGTTGCTCGGAAATCTAATGGCTCACTGACTGCTGGAACATAAGGTGCAAAGGCTAGCTGCTCCACTGGCAAACCAGCAAACAAGTGATGCATGGCCGTGTTGCCTACAATGACTGCATCTACAATCTGCCAGTGGTTGATCTCAGTTGATTTGCAAACATCTTGAATGAGTTTATTGAGCGCATTTACTAATGCAGTTTGCAGTGTACGCAACCCATCTTGATTTTGGGTGGTGTATGCAATTCGGCTGACAACATCCTCGCCGTAGGCGATTTGCGGATTCATCTCACCAACCTTTTCTACCACCTCCCCGGTTAATAAATCTACCAGATATAGAGCCAGTTTCGTGGTGCCAATATCCACAGAGATGCCATAGATACCACTCCCCGAGGGTAAGATGGCGATGATTTCGCTTTCACGAACTACAAATCGGGCGGACCATTTATTCTCTCGCAGGACATCGGAAATGGTAGTCAGGACAGGCAACTCAAAGTGCGCATCAGGGAATCCATTTTCAGCCAGGGTATCTTTCACCCGATCAGCATCCGCACGCAAATCTTCCAGAGTTGGGGGTGAGATTTCTAAATCGATCACCTCAACGCTGGGTGCCAAAGGAATATCGAAGTCTTTACCCTCAACCTGTAATCGTTGTGGGGTTGATAGCGATTCTGGTGGGATGTCAATGCGCACATCTGTGCATGGGGTGACCTGACAGGCTAAACGAAAGCCATCTGCCAGCTCTTTATCACCCAAGTAATCCATTTCAGGTTGAGTTGGCGGATTCACTTCACCCTTGGCGATCCTTACCAGGCAGCTTTCACACCAGCCTTCACCACCGCACAGCGAGACCAGGCCGACACCAGCTGCCTGGGCTGCTTCAAGCAATGTCGTTCCTGCGGAGATCTCGATTCGGCGCCCCACTGGCTGCATATCGACGACCCGGGTTTTCAAATCAGGCGTGGGCAGGGTCATAATGATCCTGATAGCGACAGGTCTCACGCATGGCGCAGTAGTCACAGGTCCGGCCGCCAGTTTTCATCGTTTGACCGAGACCTAATACCATGGTTAAGGATTTGCGCGGTATCATCAGCCCGTACTCGGTGAGCCGGACGTTGATTTGGGCAGGCTCGAGTATCTCAAAGATCTCAGGCTGACCCTTATCAACTGGCCAACCAACCATTCCTGGACTGATGGGAATGGAGGATTGAAGTCCTTGCTCATCCGCCTGATCTTCAAAGTACTTGCAGGCTGCGTTTGCCAGAGCTTCCACAGCCGCTGAACCAACCCCATCGAGAGCTAATCCGTAAACGATATCATCTCTGGATACCTTGGCTGCATGGGACTCCAATGCCTCCCCAACAGTGCAGAGGATTAATATCACGCGCTCCGCAGGACCGAGATGATCCGAAATCAGCTCACCTGATAAAGATAAACCACCATCTAAGAACAGACGCTCATGACGAAGGGCTTCCACATCTAATTCACGAAAGAGAGTTTGTGCCTCGATTAAAGCCTGCCCTTCTTCCAGGGCGCGCTCCGCAAGTTCAACCAGGCGCGGACTGCGCTCTCG
>JALHTN010000543.1 GCA_022865865.1 Anaerolineales bacterium | reverse complement strand
ACTAAGATGATATCTTCAACAAAAAATCCAAAAATCCAATGGGTTCTTCGACTGCAGAAAAAGTCTAAAGATAGACATGCTGAGCAGGTATTTGCGATTGAGGGGGTGCGCCTGCTGGAGGATGCACAGGTTTCTGATTGGAAAATAATATCTATCTTCTATTCCGATACCTTGAGTGACCGAGGGATGAATCTCGTTAATGCATCTCGGAAAAATGATACTCAAATAGAATCAGTCAGCCCGAAAGTTATGAGTGCCATCAGTGATACCAAGAACCCGCAAGGAATCTTGGCTGTGATCGAGATGAGATCACTTCCCGTGCCAGATCAGCTCGATTTTGCGCTGATCTTAGACCAAATGCGGGATCCGGGCAACCTGGGTACGATTCTTCGCTCAGCTGCTGCTGCAGGTGCCCAGGTAGTGTACCTCTCACCTGGTACAGTGGATGCATTCTCACCGAAGGTATTACGCGCTGGAATGGGCGCTCATTTTCGATTACCAATACACAACGCAAGATGGATTGACATTTGTTCTCGAATAAAAAGCGCTGAGTTGCACGCATATTTGGCAACTTCTGAAGGCAGTGATACTTATCATGATTCTGATTTTCAACGACCACTGATCCTAATTATTGGCGGCGAAGCTGAAGGCGCAAGCCAAACTGCATACCAGGTTGCAGATTCGCAGATCAAAATTCCGATGCCTGGTGGAGGGGAATCCCTAAATGCGTCCGTAGCAGCAGGAATCTTGCTGTTTGAAATCGCCCGTCAAAAAGAGAACAAAAAATGAAAATTCGCTCTATTACCTATTTTGATAATTTACAATGGCCGCTTAACCATGTTCGTATCCAGCAAGCTGGCGGTTTTATCAAATCTGCGCGCAGTGCCTTTCAAGATGCTGGAATTGAAGTTCAAACCACTCGACTGGCTTCAGGGCCTTTTCCATTGATCCTTGAAGATAGGATAAATCATGAAGCGGTGGTATTTGCTTCTGCATTGGAGAAGCTGCTTATCGGAGCCGGGTTCGATTATGCCTCCATCGGTCCCGCTCTCCCTGATTTCATTGAGAGTTATCAAGTAATACCAGAGGTATTAGCCAATACCCAGAAAGTGTTTGCTGCTGGAATTATATCTTCCACTCAAGATGGCATTGCACCAGATGCAATCAAGCGTTGTGCAAAGGTGATCAAAGATAATGCCGCTATCTCTCCAGATGGGTTTGCAAATTTGCGATTTGCTGCATTGGCGAATGTTCCCGCAGGCTCTCCCTTCCTGCCAGCTGCATTCCACGATGGTGGCGTCGAACCTGGATTTGCAATCGCAACTGAAGCAGCTGACCTGGCCGTATCAGCTATTGATAAAACAACCAGCTTGGAAAATGCACGCATCGAGTTGATCAACAGCATCGAAAAGGTGGCTGGTGAAATTGATAGAATTGCTCGTACACTAGCTGCTAAATTTAACCTGAAATTTGCGGGAATTGATTTTTCATTAGCGCCCTTCCCCGCGGTAGAGCAATCTATAGGCACTGCGGTTGAGAAATTAGGAGTGCCAGGGTTTGGCAACCACGGAACTCTGGCCGCGATCGCAATTCTCGCAGAAGCAGTTGAGCGAGCGCAATATCCACGAATTGGTTTTAATGGGGTAATGCTGCCGGTACTGGAAGACACTGTTCTAGCTGGAAGTGCCGTTGCAGGTAATATCACGGTCAATGAACTGCTTCTATACTCAGCTGTATGTGGAACTGGATTGGATACGATCCCACTACCAGGATCGGTAACCGAAGATCAATTGTATGCTGTACTGCTTGACCTGGCTGCCATGGCGCAGCGGTTAGGGAAACCACTCACAGCACGGTTGATGCCAATTCCAGGCAAACAAGCTGCAGTAGCAACTGAATTTGATTTTGAATTCTTCGCGAACAGCAAAATTATGGACCTCAAAGCCAAGCCTTTATCTGGTCCTTTAATAGAGGATAAACACTTCCAAATCCAAAGCAGAGGGTCTGGAATTTCCACAAAAGGATTAGTTTAATGTACAGGCATAAGACTGCGACCGTTTTTCTCCTATCATGTTTCATATTTGCAGGCTGCCAACCAGTGGCCAGTTCTGAATCTCCAACTGCGACTATCACAATCAGCCCAACGATTCAGATACCAACCGCAACAAGCCAGGAATCTACACAAACTCCTACACAAGATGTGGGGAGTGAGCCACTTATTGAATTCCCGTCAACAAGTACAGCCATCCCAGAGCCGGAAATGGAAGTAACTAATGAAATTAGTGATGTACTTATTTCTGTGGATGGTTTGGAGATGGCGGGTACGTTTTATACTCCTAAAGATCAACCCCCACCCTGGCCTGGAGCGATACTCTTACACATGTTATGGGGAAATCGTTCCTCCTGGGATGAATTCGCCTTGAAGTTAGCCGATGCTGGATATGCAGTTCTAAACGTTGATATGCGGGGTCATGGGGAAACAGGTGGTGAGGTGGATTGGGATTTAGCGGCCGAGGATCTTCAGCAGGTATGGAGCAACCTGGCTGCAAGACCAGATGTTGACCAGGACCGTACAGCGTTTATTGGGGCAAGTATTGGGGCGAATATGGCTCTGGTAGCGAGTGCAAATGAATCCTCCGTTAGGACAGCGGTATTGCTCTCACCAGGCTTGAATTACGCAGGGGTAAAAACAGAAGCCGCTATGCAATCTTATGGAGAACGGCCAGTAATAATCGTTGCCAGCCAGGAAGATACCTATGCAGCGAATTCTTCTGTTACCTTGGAGGCAGAGACTCTGGGAGAATCTCAATTGATCATGTACGAAGATGCAGGACATGGGATATTCATGTTTCAGGGGGAGCCTGATTTGTCGCAGTTG
Source organism: Anaerolineales bacterium (assembly GCA_022865865.1). The sequence continues at coordinate 900 of JALHTN010000543.1, read as the reverse complement.
ATCATTGAGTGGTTAGATCGTTACCTGCAATGAGGAAATGGGATTCATTGCTGAATAATTAGTAGATTTATGTTTGTTATCCAGCGAGCCAATATTTCGTTCCACCAGTTGATCGTTCAAGTATACCCATCCCAATCAGCTCGCGACGGAGGGTAGCTGTATCCTGGTGGAACTTCTCCAGAATCTGGTTTACCTCTTTTTCGCTGTAGGTGACATCGGGTTGAAAAGATTGGCCAACATGGCGTAATACCACATCCAATTTCTTCCGTTGGGCAGGGATAGTTTTTAGCTGACCATCGGGCAAGGAGTAATCCGAGATCACTTTTTGATCATAAGCGTCCATATTAATATCGGAAGCCATGGATGGCAGAGTCTCTTTGGATAAAAGACGTTTGGCCATCGCTTCCAGCGCTGAATTTTCCAGCTGATAAATATTGTAATAGCTGGAAGCTTTGGCACTTACCAAACCAACTTCAGATAATTTTGACAGGTGATGGGAAACCGTGGAGGGTCGCAACTTGAGCATTTCAGATAATTGCTCAACCGTAAAATTTTCTTGAGCGAGAAGCCCCAGTATTTTTAACCGGTTGGCATCAGCCATTGCTTTAAAGAACTCCAGCAGCTCATTGGAGGCCGTTACATGGTTATCCATTTATGAATTCCTGGCAGCTGATTTTTGAGGGTTAATTCGCCAGTAACGGGCACCATTACTTTCTCGTCCGAGATAGCCATAATCAACGCGATAACGGCGGAGAGTAATTGTATCTGGCAAAATATTATTGACTTGTCCTTTGCTGTAATTTGTGTCATTCTCGAAGGATCTGCATACATATTCAAGGATAACGACTATCTTTTTTGACTTTGAGGGGATCATCTTCAAACTGCCGTCATTGTGAGTGT
>JALHTN010000542.1 GCA_022865865.1 Anaerolineales bacterium | reverse complement strand
CAGGCCATCAAAGGTGTCGAGATCGGCCCAGCTTTTGAAAATACCCGCAGACCTGGAACCCAGGTTCAAGATGCGATCATTTTGGATGGTGAGCAGCTGGTACGGACCACAAATAGGAGTGGAGGCCTGGAAGGTGGAATTTCTACTGGGCAGCCCCTGCTGGTTCGGGCAGCCATGAAGCCTATCGCAACCACGTTAACCCCCCAACAAACTGTGAACCTCGAGACTGGAAAACCAGTTTCAACCCAATACGAGCGCTCCGATTTCTGCCCGGTGCCGCGCGCGGTCCCCATCCTGGAAGCCATGATCAGTTTCGTGCTGGCAGATGCCTTGATTGAGAAGTTGGGGGGCGATTCATTGAGTGAGATGCGGACCAGGTATGAAGCGCTGCCGCAGAATCGTCTCTCTGATTTCGATCTGGATGGAGAAGGTCATGTCTGGTGGCCAGAATGAATGTAAAGCCAGCTGAACGAAACCGGTCATTTTTCGATCTGATCTACCTCTATGGTCCTCCGGGATCAGGTAAAAGCTCAGTTGGCAAGGTGCTGGCAGAAAACCTGGCGGTGCCGTTTGTGGACCTTGACCAGCGCATCGAAGATCAGGCTGGCATGTCCATCCCTGAGATTTTTGACAAGCAGGGTGAACCTGGTTTTCGCCAGCTTGAAAAGAAAGTCCTGCAGGAGGTTTCAAAAATGGATTGGGGGGTGATCGCCCTGGGAGGCGGTGCATTATTGGATTCCGATTGCCGGACTCTTGTTGAAACTGCAGGACCGATTTTCTGTTTATCGGCTTCTGAGCAGGCGCTGCTTGAACGCCTGGGTTCTACTTCGATTGAACGACCACTTTTGATTGAATCTGGAGGCAAGACACCAAAATATGCGCGACTGGTAGATTTGCTGGCTAAAAGATCCCAACATTATGCTTCTTTCACCAACCGGATAGAGACGGAGGGAAAATCTCCTGAACAGATCGCCTGGGAACTTCAAATCGGAGTGGGTGCTTTTCATGTGCGCGGGATGATCACTCAATCGAGTGCCAGCAAAAAGGATGCAGGAGGATCGGCAAGACCTTTTCCCCCTGGATATGATGTGCGCATAGCCTCTGCTCTGGATGGTATGGGGGAGGCGCTGAGGAGGCGTGGGTTATCTGGTCCGGTCGCCCTGGTGACAGACCAGAATGTGGCTGAGTTTTATCTTGCCCGCGCGGTTAAATCTCTCCAAGAAGTTGGATACTCAACCAGGTCAATCATCATAGCGCCAGGAGAGTTCTCAAAAACGATGTCTACGGTTTCCTACCTGTGGCAGGAATTTCTGGAGGCCGGTCTGGAGCGGAAGAGCACCGTGGTTGCACTGGGTGGAGGTGTGGTTGGTGATCTGTCAGGATTCGCTGCCGCAACCTATATGCGCGGTGTTCCCTGGGTTAACGTACCAACCTCGTTGTTAGCGATTGCGGATGCCAGCCTGGGAGGGAAGACTGGTGCTGATTTGCCAGAGGGGAAAAACCTGGTGGGTGCTTTTCACGCGCCAGAAATGGTGCTGACCGACTCATCTACCTTGAAGACTTTACCACAAGCTGAGCTGCGCTCGGGTATGGCGGAGGTGATCAAGGCGGGAATTATTGGCGATCCAGATCTATTTAACAGCTGTGCCCGTGGTTGGTCTGCAATTGAGACAGATTGGGTTGAGATCATACCCAGAGCCATGGCGGTTAAGATCCGGGTCATCGAAGCAGATCCGTATGAAGGAGGCCAGCGCGCTGCACTGAATTATGGGCATACCATCGGCCATGCGGTCGAGAAGACCTCAAATTACCAGCTGCGCCATGGTGAAGCGGTGGCGATCGGTATGGTCGCTGAAGCCAGGCTTGCCGAGCAGGTTGGTTTGGCGCAGGATGGGTTGGCTGATGAAATAAAAAATGCATGTGATCTGCTCGGTTTACCAGTTGAGATTCCTGAGAATCTTTCTCGATCATCGATTCTGGAGGCCATGCAGGTGGATAAGAAACGCTCAGATGCAAGGGTGCGGTTTGCTCTGCCGAGAAAGATCGGTGAGGTGTTAACCGGCATTGAGGTGAGTGATATTGAGGCAATACTCCAGTAGGTGAAGAGGTTTGTATGTCAAAAATCCTGGTATTACATGGACCCAATTTAAATTTGCTCGGCCAGCGAGAGCCAGAGGTGTATGGCAAGCTGAGCCTGGATGAAATCAACAGCAGGTTAGAGAAAGCAGGGGGAGATCTGGGTTTGGAAGTAAACAGCTTCCAGGCAAACGGGGAAGGGGCTCTAATTGATGCCCTGCATGAAGCTCGAGAATGGGCTTCCGGGGTGATTTTTAATCCCGGAGGGTATACCCACACCTCAGTTGCTCTGCGGGATGCCGTGGCGGCCATAGACCTGCCGGTGATCGAAGTTCACATTTCTCATGTGGATGCCCGGGAGGATTTTCGCCGGCAGTCGCTGATCTCACCGGTGTGCACAGGCAAAATATCCGGTTTTGGCTGGCGTTCTTACTTGCTTGCTCTACAGGAAATGTCCTGGCGGTTGAAAGGAGAGCATTAATTACGTCCGTTTTGCATGGCGGGGAATCAAGATGAGCACTACCGGAACCAAGAAGTCAGAACCGGAATTTGACTTCCAGGTGCCAAGGTAGCTGAGGGGTTACTCGATTAGCTATATACGCTCTTTAAATGATGGCGGGGATAGGACCCAAGGGTGCGCAGGAAGGGTGAAAATTCCCCCAAATTGCTGATCGCCCTCGAAGGGTCGAGGGCCTGTGCGTGCCCCACGAAATCTACGTAAAACATATATTCCCAGAGCTGGCCAGGGATGGGGCGCGATTCGATTTTGGTCAGGTCAATATCTCGCAGCGCAAACACGCTCAGCGCTTTAAACAACGCGCCCGGCTGGTTGTGCAGGCTGAATACGATCGAGGTCTTGTAATCATTATCCTGGGGATCATCAACCTGAAACGGATTTCTCGCCAGGGCCAGAAAACGGGTGTAGTTGGCTGGATTGTCTTCCATCTGGTCGCTAATTACATCCAGCTGGTAAACTTCCGCAGCCCTGCGGGAGGCCAGCGCAGCGGCGTTCTGGTCGTCCCGCTCGCGCAGCAAGCGTGCGCTGCCAGCGGTATCTGCTTCCGCCACAACCTGCACACCCATCTGCTCGAGATTGGCTTCGCATTGGGCTAAGGCTTGAGGGTGAGAATGAACCCGCTGGATATCTGCCAGCTTCACCCCGGGTAGAGCCATTAAGCAGTGGGAAACCCGCAGGTGATATTCACCGACAATGTGCAGATCATGGCGCAGCATCAAATCATAATTACGGTGGATGCTGCCCGCCAGGGAGTTTTCGATTGGAAGCAGCCCGACCGTATTCGTCTCATGATCATCGCTGGCTTTTGCAAACACTTCCTCAAAAGTCTTGCATGGTATGGTAGTTATCTCTTGGCGGTAGTGTTCGTAGGCTGCTAATTCACTGTACGCTCCAGGCTCACCTTGAAAAGCGACCTGCAAATTCTTCATCTACGCCGCCAGCATGGGCTCTTTGACATAATCCAGCCATTCACTTGAGCGCGCGTGTCGACCCCGGATCACCGCTTGAAACTCGCCTTGAATGGCTCGTGCAACGGGTCCCATCTTGCCTTCACCGATTACACGGAAGTCGATCTCCCGCAGCGCAATGCATTCAGCAGCAGTTCCGGAAACAAAAACCTCATCGGCGATATACAGCTGGTCGCGCGATACTTGAGACTCAATGATTTTATAACCTAAATCGTTGGCCAGCGTGGTGACAGTATCGCGGGTGATTCCCTCCAGCACAGGGCCGGTAGGAGGGGTAAAGATAACACCATTCCGAACCAGGAAAATGTTTTCTCCTGTGCATTCAGCCACATACCCCTGCGGGTCGAGCATGATGGCTTCATCAAACCCATAACGCAGAGACTCGGTTTTTGCAAGGACGCTGTTGGCATAATTGCCGGTGATCTTGGCCTTGGTCATCATCACATTCGGGTGGTGCCGGGTAAACGAGGTGATATTGGCCCGGATACCCCTCTCCAGGGCTTCTTCTCCCAGGTAATTCGTCCATTCCCAAACAGCGATTCCGACACCTGGGATACCGCCATCCACGGTCAGGTTCCAACCACCATCCTTCAGGTAAACAAGAGGGCGGATATAACATTCCTCAAACTCATTCATGGCTACCGTTAAGCGCACAGCCTCAACCAGCTGCTCAACCGAATAAGGGAACTCGCGAAAGCCAAGTATTTTGGTTGAATTGATCAAGCGCTGCACATGCTCACGCAGTCGAAATACAGCCTGCCCTTGATCGGTAGCATAGGAGCGGATACCTTCAAATACACCCACCCCATAGTGTAGAGCCGGGGTCAGGAAATGGATGGTTGCTTTTTCAAACTCAACCAGCTCACCATTCATCCATATATATTTAGAATTCATGCTCATTGATGCTTCTCCTTATCCAGTAATTTTGAGCGAATGCTCAGGATCAAATATTTCACATGCTGACTATACTTTCTGTCAATCCTGCAATGATCTTCTCGGTAAGCGAGTTCGTAGAGTGAGTGCCACCCAGGTCAGGCGTTCGTTCACCGTTGGCAATTGCCTGGTTTACCGCATCTTCTACAGCCAGTGCTTCATTTTCCAATCCCAGCGAATGGCGCAGCAGCATAGCAGCTGACATAATCATACCGATGGGATTGGCAATCCCCTTTCCAGCAATATCGGGTGCGGAACCATGAATCGGTTCGTAAAGCCCTTTGGATTGGTTCAAGCGGTTGGTAGTCTCACCGAGCGAAGCAGATGCCAAATTTCCCATCGATCCCGATAATACAGAAGCCTCATCTGTCAGGATGTCTCCGAATAAATTGGCGGTCAGGATCACATCGAAAGTAGCCGGGCGCGTCAGCAAGTGCATGGCTGCTGCATCAACTAATAGGAGCTCCAGTTCTACATCTGGATATTCTGCTGCCAGTGCCGTCACAGTTTGCCGCCACAGACGGGAACACTCCAGCACATTGGCTTTGTCTACGGAGGTTACTTTTCCTTTTCGTTGCCTGGCTAATTGGAAAGCCAGATGAGCGACCCGGCGCACTTCGCTTTCGGTATAAGTCATGGTGTCCACAGCCTGTTCTTCACCATTCAACCTAATTCTGTGGCGCGGCTCTCCGAAGTATATACCGCCAGTGAGCTCGCGCACTACCAGCAGGTCTACCTGCTGCAATAATTCTGCGCGCAGTGGTGAAGCATCCAGCAAAGCGGGATGGGGTTTAACGGGCCGCAGGTTGGCAAACAGTCCTAATTCCTTGCGCAACCCCAGTAAACCCTGTTCTGGACGGACAGGTGCCTGGGGATCGTCCCATTGCGGTCCACCGACCGCGCCAAGCAGAACAGCATCAGCTTTCTGGCAAGCCTGAAGGGTATCCTCAGGTAAGGCGGTTCCGCGGGCGTCGATGGCACAGCCCCCAATCAGGTATTCCTGCATCTCGAAGGTGTGACCAAAGGCTTGAGCGATCGCATCCAGAACATTTATGCTGGCTGCCAGCACCTCGGGTCCAATGCCATCACCAGGCAGCAGTGTAATCTCTGCTTTCATGAATTCACTCCGACTCAAATGGACTACTGGTGCCGTTCAGCAGAGCATATTCATAACTGTCAGACAGCGCTCGCCAGCTGGCTTCGATAACGTTTGGACTTGCACCGACTGTGCTCCACTGCCGGGTACCGTTCTTTGTGTCGATCAACACGCGCACTGCTGCAGAAGTACCACTCTCGCTGTCTAAGATCCTCACCTTGTAATCGCTCAGACGAACTTCATCCAGTGCAGGATAAATATCGATCAGTGCTTTACGCAGGGCTGCATCTAATGCGCTGACCGGACCATTGCCGTCCGCAGCAGTGTGCACAATCTCGTCTCCAATGCGGACTTTTACGGTTGCCTCGGCTAAAATGCCGCGACCCTGACGATGTTCAACTACCACCGTGAAATCGATCAATTCAAAAGGCGGCTGATAATCGGGCTGCAGCTTCTGGAGCATTATATTCAATGAACCCTCAGCGCTCTCAAATGTGAATCCCTGTGCTTCGAGCGATTTGATATTCGCTAACACCACCTTGGCCTGTTCCCCGTCAACGTCCAGCCCAAGCTGTTGTGATTTTTCCATAACATTACCGCGACCGGATAGTTCAGACACCAAGGTCCGGCGCTGGTTGCCCACCAGGGTGGGATCGATATGCTGGTACGATTTTTCTGTCTTCAGCATGGCGGCCACGTGAATGCCACCTTTATGTGCAAATGCGCTCGAGCCAACATAAGGATAGTGTTTATCGTGGGGCAAGTTCGCCACTTCAGCCACATAGTAAGAAAGATCCGTAAGGTGGTTGAGACGATCTTCTGGAAGACAGGATTTCCCCATCTTGAGCTGTAAATCGGCGATTACCGTGGTCAGGTTTGCGTTTCCTACCCGCTCCCCATAACCGTTAATGGTTCCCTGAACCTGGATAGCGCCCACCCGGACCGCGGCCAAGGTATTAGCCACGCCACAGCCACCATCATCATGGGCATGAATACCATAGGCCAGATTGACTTTCTCACCTACCGTTTTGCAGATTTCCTCGATCTCCCAGGGCAGCGTTCCTCCGTTCGTGTCGCAGAGCACCACCACCTGTGCTCCATTTTCTGCAGCTGCGGATAAAGTTTTCAACGCATATTCGGGATTCGCCTTATAGCCATCGAAAAAATGCTCTGCATCGTACACGACTTCTTTGTCGCGCGCCACGAAATAAGCCACACTCTCGCCGATCATTGCCAGGTTGTTGCGCAAACTGGTTTCTAATACTTCCGTTACGTGAAGATCCCAGCTCTTTCCGACCAAAGTCACCACCGGGGTACCGGCCTCCAACAGCATTTGGATGCTGATATCATGCTCTGGTCGTTTGTTCTTTTTCAATGTCGATCCGAAGGCAGCCAGTTTTGAATTCTGGAAATTTAATTCCATTGCCCGTTCAAAAAAATCGGCATCTTTCGGATTCGATCCTGGCCAGCCGCCTTCAATGTAATGCACTCCAAAATCATCCAGGCGTTGGGCGATCTTCAATTTATCATCTACTGAAAGGGAGATGCCTTCGCGTTG
>JALHTN010000541.1 GCA_022865865.1 Anaerolineales bacterium | reverse complement strand
TTTCTATTTCAGCATCTGCTTGAAATGAAACTGAGGGTTTCTGAACTACCTGTCCATTCACCCTCACCTGTCCTGCCATAACCAAGCGCTGCGCTTGCGCGAGGCTTTCTATCAAACCTTTTTCAACCATAAGGATATCTATACGCATCTTCTTCATTTCGATAATCTCAATGGCATCTGCACAAATATATTTTCAGGAAAACCTATTCCAGGATGCATCCAAAAAATTAACCTTTCAACGGACCGTTTGGAGATTAAAATCATCAAAACCAGCTGGATATCTCCAGCTGGTATTGTGGATATAGCTATGTGATTTCAACCGGTAAAAATCTGATCAGTTTTTGCAGCGCTTATGAAATCGTTGAGGTGCAATCCATTGACCGCATGGGTCCACCATGTGACTGTAACCCTCCCCCATTCTGTAAGTATTGCAGGATGGTGGTCTTCCTGCTCAGCCAGCTCACCAATATTATTTGTGAACTTTAATGCTGCAGAAAAATTATTGAATTTGTACTGGCGGGTCAATCGCTTCTCACCATCAACCTCAATCACCTCCCAGCGGGGTAATTGCGGCAGATAGGTCTCAATGTCCGAGTTATCGAGGGGAGCTCCACCTATTCTAGGTGGAGCACAACTCATCGACTTCAGATCGATCATAATTTTCTCACCGGTTTAATAACGGGAAAAATCAATAATTTGTACCAGGCACATTATATTCAATGCTGTGCATTAAAGGTCTGCAAGCTGGCGTAACAGAGCCATGATGATCAGGCTTAATTTCACACCAACTCCAGCGGACACATTCAGATCTCTTCCTTTCCTTTCATTATTCTTGATTAATAGAAATGCCCCAGCCAATCCAACTAATGCTCCAAGCAACGATCCCACTGCCAGCACTTTAGTCTCATAGCTCATTCCGGGTTCCGTGATTGCTGTTTCGTCACTCATTAAATTCTCTCCTTGTCTTGTGCTTTACCTCCCCCGATAATTGATCATGCACTGATTTCTAAAGTCATTTCCGGCGGATCGCTCGTGCACCCGCGATAAAACTATTTATACGCAAGAATGGTTCCACACTCACATTAGCAGCTTTTTTCACCCGCAGCTCGATCAAGAATGCATACCGCTGAATGGTAAAAAAGAAGTATGGAGTCGCTTTGAGTAATTTCCCAGTGTATATGGCTGATATCACCAGGAAGACCGTAATAATAAGGAAACTTACCATGGCAAGAGATATCATATATATCAATGATATATCAGCCCATTTACTTACTCCTTGGCTTCTCATTAGAACCGCTAAGACGATTGCCACGATAACCAAAGCACCAAATAATATCAGTGGAAAATAAATTTGCCAGAAAGCTTGGCGCCGGTGAGCCTCTTGAGTTACCGGATTCCGCTGCTTATTGGTAGATAGAATGTCATTTGAAGCCATGTGAGTATTTTAACACATCTCAAAATTGAGTAAAGCTAATCCTAATATTGGATAGATTAAGAAAATACCCGAATGGTGGGAAACATAAATATCAGGTAGACTTGAATCATATGGGTTTATAAAATGTAGAGATTTATAAACTGGACAGCGCACACCAATATATTGACAAAAATAATTTCCAAATCTACACTAATCTCTACTGGTGTTAGTGTAAAATGTAGAAAGATCGTCAATAAATAGTAATAGGGAGAAAGCAATAAAGGTTGGATCGAACAAAGCCGAAGTCGAAACAGCAATTATATCTGAAGAAAGGAACCCAATTATGTCCACCGATCTCATTATTGATCCCACGAATCCTTTATCTCCCAGCGAGCTCGTATTGCTCAACGGAGATCAATTTGCCAAGAAAGTTATGCTGGGAAATATTCAATTGCTGCATACGGATGCCAGTGTTTCTATTTCTCAGCTTGGAGAAGCAATCTTGAGCGCGGCGGTATTGGCAGGAGAATCCGCTGGTAATTTTAAACTAGAGATTCGCACCGCAAAAGCGATGTTCGGAATGCGAAAAGTTAAGAATTTGTGCGGAATTCCTACATTTTCGCCGAACGAATGGCCTGAGTACAGTCTTGAGGCACAGCTTCCGAAAATCGCGGAGCGATTAGAAAAAGAAGGTGAAAGCCACCAAATTTCTGATTTGATCTATATCTGGCTTAGACAAGATTCGAGTTCACCTTGGCAATCGACAATTGAGATGGTCAAATCCGGATTAGCAGAGCGAGGATTACTCGATGCAGCTGAGCAAACCAGGTTAAAAGTTTTCACTGTTGTTAATTACTCTCTTCCTGAGTCCACGGCTGATTTAGCCTCCCAAATTCCCATCGAGCCGGTAAAAGAACTGCTCACAAATTGTGAAAACAATCGAAAAGACATTTGGGAATTGCTATTGAAAGAAAATAAAAGAGCGATAAAGCAGCGTACAGAACAGGATGATATGGATTACGATTAATTAAATTATATTGTTGCGAACATATGAGGGGTCTATGGTTAATAACCCGAAAATTAATGAGTTTCAATGAATTATTGACAGAATTTCTATTTGCTGATACGATTTTAATAGCAAGGATGCAGTAAGGTACCGTTGGATGTGAGAAAGACGATGGCCTGAGGCACTAGTCTTTGGCCATTTTTTGGTGACTGCTCCGATGGAACACTCCAAGCATCTAAAGTAACATTCTTTTTATTTATATAGGAGTTGAAAGAAAATGACAGATCGCATCACCGGCACAGTCAAATGGTTCAATGGCAACAAGGGTTATGGCTTCATTTCCCGCGAAGATGGTCCAGATGTGTTTGTACACTATACTGCTATTGAGGCAGATGGTTACCGCAATCTGGCAGAAGGCCAGATGGTTGAATTCACCGTCGAGAATGGCCCAAAGGGATTACAAGCCGCTAACGTTGTGCCTATCAACTAGCATCCAAACAAAATAAAACAGAAAATCACCCCGAAGAAGATCTTTGGGGTGATTTTTATTTAAGTGAATACTATACTTTCCATATCAACACCACTGGGTTCACAGCAGAGGATAATATCCACAAATGATAGACTTCTTGGTGATCTCGATCAACTATGCCAGGCAAATCCTTTATGAATAGGTTCGCTCGTCAATCCAGGCTTCTACCACCCACCCGTTCGCCGGCGATTATGGATGCTGTCCTGGAGATTCGATAACATTTCTTCGTACCGGCGTTGATTTGCTGGGTCCACATCCATTGCCTTATTATCCAAACTCGCCAATAGGTAAGTGATCCAGCTCAACCAGCTGCTCGGATTATTGTTATAGC
>JALHTN010000540.1 GCA_022865865.1 Anaerolineales bacterium | reverse complement strand
TGTTGATGGGCATCACCGCGCTGTACATGAAAGACAATCAGCACGAGCTGGTAGCTATTTCGGTGGTCATCTCGGCGCATACCTTCGGTATGTATGCTTTCTCGATCTTTTCCGGCCAATTGGCTGATCGCTGGGGCCGAGGACAGGTGATCCTGGTTGGTGGAGCGGGATTGGTGTTAGCCTGTATTCTGGCCCCACTTTCAACGGCGCTGGTTGCATTATCCCTTTCACTTTTCCTGTTGGGATTAGGCTGGAACTTCTGTTATGTGGGTGGATCATCCCTGTTAACAGACCAGCTGAATCACCTGGAACGCGCCAAGATTCAGGGTACCAACGATTTGTGGATCGGTTTGGCAACGGCGGTTGCCAGCGTCATCAGCGGATTGATCTTCGCTTCGATGGGGTTTGGTATGGTGGGAATCATCGGTGCCATGCTGGCCATGATCCCATTCGGGATGACTCTCTGGTGGCTACTTGGACAGCGGAGAACAACCTCCTCCACTTGAGACATTGAATTCGAAAACAAAAACAATTTAGGGGACCCTATTTCCCATGATAGACAATGATTCAAATTCAGCAGACGGTACACCTGTCACCAGGGCGCTAGATGCATCGAATATTCCCTACCGTTTCTTTCAGCATCCTGGTAAGGTGACCTCTCTCGAACAGGCAGCCCGAGAACGGGGTCAGGAATCCCAGCAAGTGATTCGCAGTATCGTCTTTCGCCTGTCGCAGGGTGATTTTGTGATGGTCCTGGTTGCGGGTCCGGCACAAATTTCCTGGCCTGCCTTACGCGCTCACCTGGGACAATCGCGGCTTACCATGGCAGATGAATCCGAGATCCTCACCGCGACTGGCTATCCCATCGGGGCTGTATCCCCTTTGGGTTTTCCTGGCAAAATGCGCATCCTTGTAGATCGCAGTGTTCTCCAGGAAGGCGAGATTTCGCTTGGTTCAGGCGTGCGCAACACCACCGTGATCCTCGCTGCAGGAGACTTAATGAAAGCCCTGGGACAGGTAGAGGTGGCCGATTTCACCAAGCAGGATCCCATAAGTTAATTATGGATAGCCTAGTCTGGGTGGGAAAATCCAGCTCATGCGCATCTTGAATTGAGCTCCATCCTTGGTAAAGGTAGCAGCGGTTAGTTCACCCGCGGGATGTAAGAGATTTCATGGATAACAAACAAGCCTATCAAGTGGAAGACAATGACACAACTGACCAGAAAACTCAGACCTGGGAAATAGATTAAACCTTAATTGAGAATGATCATTAAACAAATGATTATCGATTAGAATAAATGAACCTGCCATGAAAAAATTTATCAAGGTTATCTTGCTCCTATTCTCACTGCTGATCATAATGAGCTTTGAGCTGGCGCCAGCCATTAGTGCTCAATCCACGAACGACAGGAATTCTATTCCTGGACCCACGACAATCATCCGTTTGGACCCACAAGTCCGGCAGCGTTACGAGCCGCCGCCTGCGGTTTTTTTGAATAGTTTGGCCGCTCCAGAACAGGCTGCAGCGGCCAGCATTGTGATCAACTACAACGGTGGTGGTTGGACTTCAGAAGCTCAGGATGCTTTTAGGTTTGCAGCTGATATCTGGGAGACTTTGATCACTTCTCCTGTGCCCAT
>JALHTN010000539.1 GCA_022865865.1 Anaerolineales bacterium | reverse complement strand
TCTGAAGCTGGATAAATCATCCGCGCGCATAAGGGATTCCTCCCTGCGGTCGGAATGACATTTTCGTCGGAGGATTGCTCTCCATACCTGCTATGCATGTCATTCTGAGCACCCGAAGGGTGCGAAGAATCCCTGAGACGGCAGTCCGTTCAATTTTCGGTTTGGATTTCTAAAATCGAGTATTAGAGATTCCTCGCCTCCCCGATCTATAGATCAAGGACAAGCTTGCAGGGCTTGGAATAGCATCAACTTTATATATTCTATATATATTTGACTAAGAATGGCAGGATAGAATCCTGCCCTACAATGCAGCGTGGATTTCGTATGGCGGGTTTCCAAACTCGCAAGAACCATCTTGGTCAATTGGTTGACTTTATAATAGGACCATTGTATTCTTAGTTCATCTTACCAGTGGGAAAGTCATTACCGGTATCCAACAACGGGATCAACATAACCCCATATTCGGTCATCGCACCAGCTTCAAGCGGGCTGTTCCACGACATTACTATCTGCATCACAAGCCCTGCACCAGCATTCATAAAAAACCATCAACTGAATATGGCCTGCCATTCATCGTACCGGACAGGAGGGTCAGATGTCTGAGATCACCATCCAATCCATCAAAGGCTACCAGCTTCTGGAACTGATCGGCGAGGGCGCTTATGGTGCCGTCTACCGCGCTCATCAACCGGTCGTTGAGCGGGAAGTAGCTGTTAAGATCATCCTGCCGGGGTATGCCAGCCGGCCGGATTTCATCCGCCGTTTTGAAAGTGAATCCCAGCTGGTAGCGCAGCTGGAACACCTGCACATCGTGCCGCTGTACGACTACTGGCGTGACCCGGAGGGCGCTTACCTGGTAATGCGCCTGATGAAGGGCGGCAGCCTGGCGGACTCGCTCAAAGAGACGGGCCCCTGGCAGCCTGCTGCTGCTGCCAGATTGGTGGACCAGGTCGCCTCCGCACTGGATGCAGCCCACCAGCAGGGCGTGGTGCACCGCGACCTGAAGCCAGCCAACATCCTGCTGGACGAGGACGGCAACGCCTACCTATCGGATTTCGGCATCGCCAAGCAGCTGGCAGCGGCCGAAGAAGTCACCCAGACGGGAGCCTTCCTGGGAACACCGGCCTACATCACCCCCGAGCAGGTGCAGGGCCAGCCGGTCACCGCGCAAACGGACATCTACGCCCTGGGGGTGGTGATCTACGAGGTACTGGTAGGCGAGCACCCCTTCCCGGATACCTCCAGTGGAGAGCTGGTGGCAAAACATCTCAAGGAGCCACTGCCCTATGTGCGCGAGAAGCACCCTGAGCTGCCAGCAGCCCTGGATGGGGTCATCCAGCGCGCCACCGCCAAAGATCCCAACGAACGCTACCCGAGCGCATCTGCCCTGGCTGAAGATTACCGGCGTGCCCTGCAGCTGGACGCATATGTTCCGGAAGAGGATATCTATAACCCCTACAAAGGCCTGCGCGCTTTCCAGGAAGCGGATGCAGAGGACTTCTTCGGTCGCGAGGCGCTGACCGGGCAGCTGCTGGCGCACCTGGCATCTCCAGGGAGAGCGGGACGCTTCCTGGCCGTGGTGGGACCCAGCGGGAGCGGTAAGTCGTCGGTGGTCAAAGCTGGATTGGTACCTGCCCTGCGCAAGGTAGCACTGCCTGGTTCGGAGGAGTGGTTCATCGTCGAGACGCACCCCGGAGCACGTCCCCTGCAGGAGCTGCAGCTGGCCTTGATGAGCATCTCAGCTGACCCGGGCGCTGACATCGGAGAGCTGCTGGCCCAGGATGAAGATGGTTTGCTGTGCGCGGTCCAGGCTACCCTACCCAGTGAAGACAGCCAGCTGCTGCTGGTGATCGACCAGTTCGAAGAGCTGTTCATCCTGGTGGAGGATGAAGCTCAGCGGGATCATTATTTGAACATCTTGCAGCATGCGGTCAGCGCTGAAGGGGGGCAAGTGCGTGTGGTGCTCACCCTGCGGGCGGATTTCTACGACCGGCCCTTGAAGCACCCTGCTTTCGGCCGGCTGGTGGAGGAGTCCACGGCGGTGGTATTGCCGCTCTCCACCGAGGAGCTGGAACAGGTCGTCCAGCGGCCGGCAGAGCGGGTGGGGACGGTGCTGGAGAAGGGCCTGGTACCGGCAATCATCGAGGATGTGGCCGAGCAGCCCGGCGCCTTACCCCTGCTGCAGTATGCCCTCACGGAGCTGTTTGAGCGCCGGGAGGGACGCATGCTGACCAACCAGGCTTACCAGGACATTGGGGGCGTGCTGGGCGCGCTGGGGCGCAGGGCAGAAGAAGTATATGCTGATTTAGACCCGGATAGCAGGCAGGTGGCGCGCCAGCTGTTCCTGCGCCTGGTCACCCTGGGAGAAGGGGCGGAGGACACCCGCCGGCAGGTGCAGCGTTCGGAGCTTCAATCGCTGTTCAGCGACGAACCTGCTTTGATCGACCAGGTGATTGATGCCTTCGGCAAAGCGCGCTTGCTGTCTTTTGACCGCGACCCGGTCACGCGCGGCCCGACAGTGGAAGTGGCGCATGAAGCCTTATTGCAGGAATGGCATCGATTACGGGGGTGGCTGGACCAGAGCCGGGCAGACATCCGCATGCAGCGCGTGTTGGGCAATGCGGCACTTGAATGGCTGGCATCCGGGCAGGAGGCCAGCTACCTGCTGCGCGGTTCGCGGCTGGATCAATTTGAGGCCTGGCAGGCGACCAGCGACATGGCCTTGACCCAGGAAGAGCGGGAGTACCTGCAGGCCAGCCTGGCGGAACGGCGTATACGGGACGCCGAAGAAGAAGAGCGATTGGCGCGGGAGGCGGCCGCGGAACGCCGTTCGCGCAACTTCCTGCGCGCCCTTGTGGCCGTGCTGGGGATAGCAGCAGTAGCAGGAGTAATGCTGAGCCTGTACGCATTCAACCAGCAGGGAATCGCCCAATCAGAAGCGGATCAGCGCGGAACCGCCGAGGCTATTGCTGTGGAAGAACGCCCGGAAGCTGTAATTCAGGCAGATGCCCGCGCTACCCAGCAGGCGATCGCAGAAGAACAGGCTGAAGCTCGCGCCGTTGCTGAAGAGCAGGCGCTGGAGGACCGCGACCGCGCTGTTGAAGCAGAGCAGGATGTCCGAGTACAGGCATCCATTGGCTTAGGTTCCCAAGCTCTCCAGGAATTAAGCGGAAATTTTCCTGAACGAGCTGTCCTTCTAGCGCTGGAAGCCCTGGAAAACTATCCCTATACCTGGCAGGCAGAGCAAGCACTTGGGCAGGCAGTATTGAACAGTCGTTTGCGGTTGATGCTCAACCATGAGGATGAGGTTGTGACAGTCCAGTGGTCAGCAGATGGGAATAGAATTCTTACCAGTGGGTGGGACAGTACTGTTCGCATTTGGGATTCTGACACAGGTACTGAGCTGGCTAAAATCACTAAGCCCAACCCGGGTTGGGCAGTATGGTCTCCAGATGAAAAATCTATCTTGAGTTTAAACTATATTGCGGAATTTGTAGAGAAATATAAGAGCTTCGGGGATGAAATGGGAAAGATTGAGGGTTTGGATACAAAAGAGGAAAACATAAGAACAGAGCTCACGATCTGGGACGCAGAACTTCTCAGGCCACGCTTCACACTTGCTCAAGAAGAAGCCGGAAACCCAAATTTCAACTTGAATATTTGGGAACCCTGGGCTCCATCTGGAGAACAATTCTTGACATTCAACCGGGAAGGTGAGGTAATTGTCTGGGATTCAGAAACAGGACAATTAATTAAACGCATGTGCTGTCACCAGGGGGAAATAAACCAGGCTATGTGGTCCCCCAATGGTGAATTAATCGGCTCATCCTCATCTGAGGATGGATCAGTTATCATCTGGCAGGTGGATACAGGTCAGGCGCTTTATGCCCTCCCAGTTGATTCGAGTGATTCATACGTAGCCTTTACAAGCTGGTCACCCTCTGGGGTTCGTTTTGCTACAAAAGGTAGGGGTGGAGTAGGCGTAAAAGTTTATGATTCTAGCAACGGACAGCTGCTCATTATATTAAGAGTCCCGGGATTTCATTATCAAGTTAAATGGTCACCAGATGGTTCGCAGCTTTTCACCACATCAACATCAGGTGGCAAAGGGATCGGCAAGTTATGGGATGCGGAAAGCGGTCAAGAATTAGCCAGGATTCCTGGCTTAATCCAAGCTACTAGCATGGATTGGTCACCCTCCGGTGATCTGGTCGCAGTTGGGACAAGTGATTTCAGCGTACATATTTGGGATATCAACTCAGACCAGGAAATTCTTAAATTAGGTGGCGCACCACCAAATATTTGGCAGGTTGCATTTTCTCCTGATGGAAAACAACTCTTGGCAATGGGTGAAGATAATTCGTTAAAAGTGTATGATTTGTCGCCTGCTTTCCTTACTATCCCAATCCCAATTGGTTGGACTGGGGGATATTGGTCCAGAAATGGTGAGCAAATTGCTTTTGGATACGAGGATGGCACGGTAAAAATCTTCAATTCAGAAACCGGTGCTGAAGAACTTATTTTATCCGGGCATACGGATATCCCCTTTTGGGTAGAATACTCTCCATCTGGCGATCGCATTCTAACTTGCGGTTATGACCAGACAGCGAAAATTTGGGATGCAAAATCCGGTAAACTCTTGTTGACATTTAACGAACATGAAGACACCGTCTATAATTGTGCCTGGTCACCGGACGGCAAATATATTTCTTCAAATGACTGGACCAAGGGGAATGTATTTGTTTGGGATTCGAGGTCTGGGGATGTATTAAATAATTTCACATTACATACCAAGGATATCAATCAAACAATCTGGGCTCCGAACAGTGAACTCCTCCTTAGTATGGGAAATTATGGAGAAGCCTGGATCTGGGATTCATTAACAGGCGATATTCTTGTTCCTCTTTATGATTCAAGTTTTAATCATAACGTGCTATCTGGAGCTTGGACCAATGATGGGAATAGAGTTTACCTGGTCAGCGATGATGGTTTTGTGCGCGTGTTTGACACGCAGACAGGAGGTCAGCTTCAGAAATTCCCCACACTCAATGCCATGGGACCCATTTTTCTATCTCCTAATGGAAATCGCGTAGTAGTCAGCAATAGTGATGGCAGTCTTAAAGTATTTGATTCATTTTCAGGGGCTGAATTGCTCAGTTATAACGATCAAGGCATCATTATTGGATCATATTCTCCTGATGGTAGTCTATTATTGAGTGGAAATACCGCTGGATCACTGAAGGTATATCCAACCTGGCAATCCACCGAGGAGCTGATCGAATACGCTAAGGAGTGCTGTATTTTGTACGAGCTGACAGCCGAGGAGCGCGAATTGTTCGGCCTGCCGCCCCGTTGACAATGGGCGCTTTTCCAAACCCTCCGAGAATGGCAGGAATGGAATCCTGCCCTACAAGATGGATTTCGTAGGGCGGCTTTCCATAGCCGCCGGTATAGCCACAATTGATAATGACGGCAGATTTGTTAACGGCAGGTATAGAAACCTGCCTACTATCCCCGGAGGTAGGGTGGTTTTTCAAACATGCCCATACTTAGTATTTAGAAAAAGTATCCCGGCTTGAAAAAGACAAGAATTGATATATAATGAAGTTGGAATATAAAGAATCGCATCCTGGCAAACTTTAATGGCGTGTAAGCATTACTGAGATCCGGTTATCAGACTGGATTATTGAAATCGCTGAATTATTTTCAGCGGTATTTTTAATACCCATGTTAAAAGGGTGGTACACCAGCTGCTGTTTCTGAAGATAGAAGGAGGATATATCAATGCCAACTTACATTACCTTGATGAATATGACTGAACAGGGGATCAAAGATATCAAGAATGCACCTGAAAGGACGGCGAAATCGATCAGCCAACTCGAAGAAATGGGAGGTAAATTAATCGGTTTCTATATGTGCATGGGGGAGTATGATTACGTGGGGATCGCCGAAGCGCCCAACGATCAGGTAGCAATGGGTTTCTTAATGGCACTAGGGGCTGGTGGCAATGTGCGCACTAGGACGTTGAGAGCGTTCTCGGAAGAAGAAGTGGCGCAGGTAATTGGTCAACTGCCTTAACAGCACCTGGATAAGAAAAAGTATCAGAAAATATATTTGCGCAGCTGGTGTACTGCCTTTATTCAGATAGGTTTTCTGAAACCCGGGTCATCGTATTTAAGGAAAGATCCATGATGATGAAATAGGAGATCATGCATTTCCTGGAGAAACTCGTTCCACTTTCCTTCTCCCTTGATGGCAGCTGCTTAGTGGAGAGGGAGCTCGATCCCCGCGGTCAAAATGACACAAGCCAGGTGGATTTATTAATTTCTAGTTCTGGCTACCCCCCAGCCATAGGGGAGAAGATGGCTGCCTCATCCCCGTTTTTGAGCTGAGTATCAAATTTATCGGGCAGGTTGCGGATGCCGCGACCGTTGACGATCTCCACGACGTGCTCTACCAGCGTCCAGGTATTGGGATCATATGTCGTTTTCTTCAATCTCCGGCACAGCTCCTGCGATAACTAGATCAACATGCCTTCGACCGTCAGGGTCTCACCCCTGTGATGGCAATGGACCGCTCACTGATGATCTCACGAAATGTCAGGTAGCCTCTGACTTTGAACTGAACTGTAAGCGATTATGTTGCCGCAAAAAATCTGGTTCAACCCGGAAATTATTGGGATTGAGTATCTGCGATGTATTCATCCACCAGCTGTTCAAGGATCTCCAGAGGCAGGCTGCCGTTGCCGATCACGATATTGTGAAACTCTTTGATGTCGAAATCATCTCCAAGGGTATCCATCGCCCGCTGGCGCAGTTCAAGGATCTTCAGCATGCCGATCTTGTAGCCGGTCGCCTGGGCAGGGATTACCACATAGCGCTCAACTTCATGTGAGAAGAAGCCAGGTGAACCCATCGCCTGGTCCATGTAAGATCTTGCTTCCTGGCGAGTCCAACCCTTTGAGTGGATACCGGTGTCGGTCACCAGGCGCACGGCGCGCAGCAGCTCCATTTGCAGGCGGCCGATATTCCCATAAGGATCATCCTCGTAGAAACCCATTTCATAAGCCAGGCGTTCAGCATACAAAGCCCAACCTTCGACATATCCATTATGCCCACCTTCTTTGCGGAACATGGGCACGTCCATCACCTGGCCGGTGGCGATCTGGTAATGGTGGCCAGGGACGGCTTCGTGGTATGCGATGGTGGGTTCGATGAACCTGTTGAGGCTTGATCCATTAATACCGACATGATAAGCACCTGGGCGTGAACCGTCAGCAGCTCCCGGTGTGTAGTAACCACCAAAAGGCCCACCAACCACTTCAACACCCCACCTGGGACTGATATCGAATAGCTCGCCCATCCTCTGATCAGCCTCGGCGATGAGGATTTCAACAGCGGCGATGTATTCGTCTTTTCCGGCTTGTGAAGATGTATTGTATGTACCGCCTTCTTGAATGGCGCGTCCCAGGGAATCACCGAAACTTTCATCAGCCGGATAGCCTAATCCATTGAATACCTGGTGCATTT
>JALHTN010000538.1 GCA_022865865.1 Anaerolineales bacterium | reverse complement strand
TGATTGATCAGCAAAGACAGCTGCTGCCAGGGCAATCCTCCGGTATACCGGGTTTTCCATGCTACCGAACAGTTGAGGAAACTTATATCGACCTGGCAAACCTCGCAGCCGCGCATCCCGAATTGGCATCCTGGATCGACATCGGTGATAGCTGGGAGAAATCAACTGTCGGTGCCGGGAACGGATATGATATCCACGCACTGGTGCTCAGCAACTCAAATGTACCCGGTCCCAAACCCAGGTTTTATCTGATGGCGGCTATCCACGCCCGCGAATATGCTACAGCTGAGATGGCCGCTCGCTTTGCGGAATACCTGGTCAGAAATTACGATAATGATGCGGATATTACCTGGCTGCTGGATTACTTTGAGGTCCATATCACCCCAATCACCAATCCGGATGGACGCAGAATCGCTGAGCAGGGTGTTTATTGGCGCAAGAACACCAACCACACTGATGGCTGTCCAAATTCCTCTATGTGGGGAACAGATCTTAATCGCAACAGCAGCTTCAAATGGGGCGGCGTCAACGCAAGTGCTGATTCCTGTAATGAGACCTATCGTGGATCCTCTGCAGCTTCAGAATCCGAAACCCAAACCATCCAGGATTACGTGGGCATGATTTTCGCAGATCGGCGCGGGCCAGCAGATACCGATCCTGCTGAGCTTGACGCTGATGGAGTATTCATCACCCTGCACAGCTATGGGGATTGGATCTTCTATCCCTGGTCTTGGACTGCGGTATCTGCTCCAAACGATCAAGCCCTGCAAACGCTAGCTCGAAAATTTGGTTTCTTTACTGATTATCAGGTCTGCCAAGCTGGAGAACCTGGATGCCTTTACCAGACGTCGGGAAACACTGATGATTGGGCATATGGAGAGTTGGGTGTACCATCTTATACCTTCGAATTGGGGACAACTTATTTCGAATCATGCTCTTCTTTTGAAGAGCAAATCCTTCCCGATCAAATTCCTGCATTGCTGTATGCCTTCAAAGCTGTCCGGCTGCCATACCAAAATCCATCCGGACCGGAGGTGGTAAACCTGACCTTGAGTGCATCGCGCATCGCTCCAGGAGCTGGATTCAGCTTTTCCTTCACCGCGGATGACACTCGCTATAACAGTTCCGGGTGGGGGCAGGAACCTTCCCAATCCATCGCAGCGGCTCGCTACAGCCTGGAGACACCCTCCTGGGTGGGTGGTACCCAAACATACCCCCTCCAGCCAAGTGATGGGGTATTTGATTCACCCCAAGAAGCATTTACAACCAGCATCAACACCAGAAATGTGGCACCTGGTCGCCACATCATCTTCGTTGAGAGTCAAGATGCTGCCGGAAATTGGGGAGTGCCCAGTGCAATCTTTTTCTGGATCACCCCTGAAGCCTATCAACCGGACCTGACACCGGATATGATTTACGGGAGCTCCTCTACCGGATCAACACTGGTTTACGAATTCCAAATTACCAATCTTGGAACACAGGATGACACTTTCGATATCCAGCTTACTGGGAATAATTGGCCAGCATTGCTCTCCCATAGCCCGCTAGGTCCTCTAATCCCTGGAGAAAGTGCACAGCTGAGCGTTGAAACCACAATTCCAAAGACAGCTGAAATAGGTACTCAAGACCTGATTATCCTGGTCGCAAATTCTCGTGGGGATGCCGGTCAATTCACCCATGCTCAGATCACGACCTCCACCCAGCCTCCCCGGATATTCTTCCCCAATATCACAAAATGAGATAATTTCGGTAATGGTAAATTATGGTGCTGAGGGTAATCCAGGAGAGCAATCCAATTAATCAACTTGTGGGTTGGATGCGAATTATCCAACCCACAAGAGAGTTAAATTCCAATTTCCGTTAATTCAAAATTGAAATTCCATCACTATGCAACTTGTCTCGCTAACTTTTCTTTGATCGCGCTGCCCAAACGTTCGATGCCAACCTGGATTTCTTCATGTGTCGCATTGGAGAAATTGATGCGCATCGTGTTTTTTCCACCCCCAGTAGGATGGAAGGGTTCACCTGGGACAAAAGCCACTTTTTTATCAAGGCAGGTTTTAAGTAAGTCCTTGGCATCCATATAAGATGGCAAGGTACCCCATAGAAACAAACCTCCCTGAGGGTAAGTCCAATTGACTTCAGCTGGAAAATGACGATCCATCGCAGCCAGCATAAGATCGCGCCTATGGCCATAAACCTCGCGTATCAATTGAATATGACGATCGAGGAAACCAGCCCGTGATACTTCATAAGCCACGAACTGATTAAAGGTCGCCGTGTGCAGGTCAGCACCTTGTTTCGCTTGCACCAATTTTCCAATCACCTCCGGTGGTGCGATCACCCACCCCAAGCGGAGTCCTGGAGCCAGTGTTTTTGAAAACGTACTGAGATAGATCACATTTCCCCGGTAGCAGTCTGTGCCATCATCCCGGAATTGGCTGTCAAGAACCACGATCGAAGGGAGATGGTCTCCATCGTAGCGCAGCTGACCATAAGGATCATCCTCCACGATCGGAACCCCGTATTGGTCAGCCAGCTCGAGGAGTTTTCGGCGCCGTTCCATTGACAGAGTGACCCCGGTTGGATTCTGGAAATTGGGCAGCGCATAAATGAATTTTGGACCGGCACGCAAAGCCTCCTCCAAATAATCCGTGTTCATGCCGTCATCATCCATCGGAACTGAGATAAACTCAGCACCGTATGCCTTCCAGGCCTGGAGCGCAGCCAGGTATGTTGGGGATTCAACCAGAATACGATCACCCGGATCAATCAAGATTTTTCCCAATAGGTCCAGGGCTTGCTGGGAGCCCGAAGTGATCAACACATTTTCTGGAGTAATTTTGATCCCGTACCTGGCCGAATGGCGAGTTATCATTTCACGCAGTGGAAGATAGCCTTCCGTGGTGCTGTATTGGAGCGCCATGGCACCATGTTCGCGCAATACTCGCTCACAAGCTGCGCTGAACTCCTCAACCGGAAAAACGTCCGGCGCTGGCAGCCCGCCTGCGAAGGAGATAATATCGGGTTTTTCTGTGTACTTAAGCAACTCCCGGATGGCAGAGCTCCCCATCCGTTGGGTCCGCTGTGCATAGCGATATTCCCATGGGGTTTTCATTCATTTCTCCTATCGATGTGTTTATCTTAATTAACGCATGAAACTCAACTTTATTTCGGAAACCGTCGAACAACTGTGGCCTGGGTCGGCAGAGAGACTCGATCACCTGGGCCCAATTCAGCTGGGGGTTTGCCTATATTCTTTGGTGCACCCTGGTAGATGAAGATTGGCGTCCCCTCAGCCGTGCTTTTAAAATCGAGGTAAGCCTGACCGGTGAGAAATCCATCCCTGTCAATAGCGCAGCTGGTAACCCAACCTACCACGCGGCCGCGCTTTTCCATCACGGGATCACCAGCATGTGCCATGCGGACACCTTTTTCGTTAAAGCGGAAGCGGATTACTTGACCCGTGCGACCCTCTTCACGCACCAGATAGGCTTTTCGTCCGATAAACCAGGGTTTAAATGTTTTTACATAGGACGCGAAACCGCCTTCTGCGACTCCAAGATCCTTATCACCCCCCATTTCATGACCATAGAGGGGTAACCCTGCCTCAGTACGCAGAGAATCGCGAGCACCCAGACCACAGGGTTTCAATCCAAGGGGTTCACCTTCCGCCAGTAGGGTATTAAACAGGTCGTCTGCCTGGTCAGGATGTACGAACAATTCAAAAGCCATGTTTTCACCGGTATACCCTGTGCGAGAGACGATCAATTCATAACCACCAATAACTGCTTCGCAAAGCTCGGTACGTTTGAGTGCCATCACCTGCTTACGGGTTTCGCCATCCATATCAAATTTAAGCAGAATTTCACAGGATTTTGGCCCTTGCAGTGCGATGTCTACACGCATATCTGCTCCCGCTTGGGGGTCACGAAGATTGCGAAGCACCGCGCCTCTACCATATACACGGGTCCAGGGTCGTTCAGCATCCACCATAACAGCAGCGGACTTGACTGCATTTAGCCATGCCCAATCTTTATCATCGTTGGAGGCATTGACCACCACCAGGTATTTCTCCTTGGAGCGATGGTAGACCAGCAGATCGTCGATTACATTCGCCTGGGGATCAAGGAAGTGAGTATAAAGCGATTGCCCTACTTCAAGACCGGCAATATCATTACCCACCACACTATCAAGAAAGGCAACCGCCTGCGGTCCTTCCACCTGGTATACACCCATATGGGCGACATCGAATATCCCCGCGGCTTCTCGTACCGCTTGATGCTCCTCAGTCACTGAGGTGTACCAGACCGGCATCTCCCATCCAGCAAAGGGGATAATTTTTGCACCCAGCCGTTGGTGGGTCTCGAAGATCGGTGTACGCCTTAAATCTCCTTCCTTCTCCTCCCATTTAAACTCAGGCAAGGATTTAAGTTCGGGTATGGTTTGGTTTTCGCTACCAATATAATACGGTTTGAACTCGCCAGTGTTGATTTCCGATCCCTCCCCAATTGGTGCTGCCTCCATCGCCCGGATTGATACAGGTCCTGGTAATTTTCTCAGGACATCATTATCAAATTCAACAAATCCATCCGAGAGATCACGCAACCAGGCCGCGACCAAACCTCCCTGCTTCCCGCCAAGAATATCTAAGCGGAATTTATGGCTGTCCAGACAGGTTATGACTCCCCCAATTTCTCCACCTGTAGCAAACAAACTGGTTTTCTGGCTCTTCCCGCTTTTTAACTCCTCAATATCGCTGGTCAGCGCGTAATTTAAGAATTGATCAACTTGTAAACCCTCAATTTCAATTGAAATCATTTCTTGGTCACCCACGGACTGAAAATCATCAATGTAAAAGAAATGTGGGTAACCATGTTTTTCCGCCTTAAAATCGATACCAGCCTTCTCGGCCAGCGTTCGAACGCGCAGCTTGCTCTGCTCCAGCGTGTCAAAATCCACTTTCGTGCGCAGCAGTGCCCTCCGGCGGCCCAACACCTTATAAGGAGTGGTCGACTGCAGCAAGTCAGCGATAATATCAGCAACCTTAACCATCTCGGCTTCCCGCAATCCTCGCTGAGTCATCCAGGGTGTACCCAAGCGGACACCGCTCGGATCGAGGGCTGAGGAGTCTCCCGGGATGGTGTTGCGATTAGTGACGATCCCGGCCAGATCAAGCAATCTGGCTGCCTGATCCCCGGATAATGGCGTACCATCTGGTCCGGTAACCGATTTACAATCAATATTCGTCATGTGTGTATCACTGCCGCCATATGGTATCCGCAATCCGCGTTCCTGCAACCGCTCGGTTAGTGTGCTGCAGTTTTTGACAATTTGCTGCTGAAGTTTATGGAATTCGGGGGTTTGTGCTAGTTTGAAGGTCAACGCCAGCGCAGCGAAAACATTGACATGGGGGCCGCCTTGCTCCCCAGGGAATACAGCCCGATCAATTTTTCGAGACAAATCTCTCCTGGTGGTGAGGATGCAGGCTCCCCGCGGTCCACAAAGCGATTTGTGGGTGGTGAAAGTGATCACATCCGCGTAGCCAATCGGTGTCGGAAATTCTCCAGCCGCTACCAACCCGGCCACATGAGCGATATCGGCGAACAGGATCGCTCCACTGGCATCGGCTATAGCCCGGAACTTTTTCCAATCAACCGACCAGGGGTATGAAGAATATCCTGCGATTATAAATTTCGGTTGGTGTTCCAAGGCCAGCTGCAAGACGGCATCGTAATTAATTTGCTCATTCTCTGGATCGACCGTGTAATGGACCGCATTGTACAATTTCCCGGAACGGTTTACTGGGGAACCGTGAGTCAGGTGCCCACCGTGCAGCAAATCCATACCCAGGATCGTATCGCCAGGTTCTACCAGCGCGTGGTATATGGCGTTGTTGGCTGGGGCACCCGATAAAGCCTGGACATTGACATACAGATCGTCGGCGCTCACTTCTGGCGTGGCGAAGGTCTCTGCGCAGCGCCTGCGCGCCAGGGCCTCCAATATATTGGCATATTCAACTCCCTTGTAATAACGGGGATCTGAATAACGCCGGAAATGCCCCAACCTGGCATCATAATCCAGGATCTCATCTTCGCTCATCCAGCGCGTCGCCTCGTCTGGGTAGCCTTCAGCATAAATGTTGTGGAATGCAGAAGCCAGTGTTTGGCGCACTGCAAGAGGTGCAGTGCTTTCGCTGGGAATCAGAATCAACTTTCGGAATTGACGTTCTGCCTCCAGCTGGAGCAGCTCATCCAGGTCAGCGTCAAAATCGGAAATTGATCCACGAAAGAGATAATCACTCATTTGGGTCTCCTGATGTGTATTGCATTAAATGTGGGAAATCGAAATATTGTTGGTAATTACAGACAGAATCCACCCGGATATGACCACCAGCAAACCCCCTTAAATTGATAGATATATCCATGAATCGGATCAATCGACAACCCATCAGGGGACCTGTCTGGGTAATATACATTGCTTATTAATTTTAGCCCCACCCCACCAGTTGGTCAAGTTATGGTTCGCTGAGCCCGAAGTATTTGATAAGTCTATAAAGCGATCATGAAAACGAAAAACAGGATCATCCTTTCTTTTGGATGATCATTGGGAACTGGGGACTTATTCAATCCCAGTATACCTCGGCCCAATGAGCAGGATGATCGGTCCTTGAATCAGGTGGCAGCAGGTAGACCGGATTCCTCACCTCCAGGTGTGGTGATACGAATATATGGTCGATCCTGTTTTCGCCAGACATGTCCAGACCATTCTCATCAATCCCAGTCGGATAGACATCCATCCAGGCATTCTTATAAACTCCATCGATCAGCAGGTAAGGTTCTTCCCAATCTCGCAAGTTATAGTCCCCAATAGCGATCACATCCGGTTTTTCATTCGCCCTATCAAGCACAGTCCTGGCAAAGACCAGTTTCGCTTCATCCGAGCCGTCCGGATGGACATTGAAGATCGTGAACTGGCTCCCCCCTACCGTGATCTCGGCTTCTGCAGTGCCGATTTCATCCTGGTCGCTGTAAGTAAATACCGAGCGTGGATTTTCTAGGGGGAACTTGGACAGAATAGCTGTCCCGTATGTGCCGGTAACCGTTTTTGGGCCAAAATAAGCATGGTAGCCCAGCTGGTTGGCATAATAACGAATATAGTCATTGTTGCCGAGAGAAATGCGTGCCGAATCGCTCTCTTGGAAGCCGATGATATCGGGATCAACCTGTTTGATTAATGCGAGCTGCTCTTGATAAGACTTCTCGCCTGCATCATCGTTCGCTTGCTGAATATTGTATGTCATGATCTTGAGCGTTTTGGTATCAGGTGCATCTACATAATTTCGGTCGGTAAGCAGAGCCGCTGCAAATGTCGCAAGGAAGATCAAGCTCAAAACAACTGCTGAAACCAGCAAATTTTGTTTTTTCGCTCTGGAGACCGCTGTTGCATCAAGTCTCTTGGTTGCTGGAAAAGCCAGGATCGTGACCAATCCCAGGACTAAAATGAACGGCAGCCAGAATTTGTTCCTGAAAAATGGGCTGATCGGTTCAACATATCCCCAGACATTGGTAAAAATATTCATGAAGATCAGCACCACCATGGTCAGCGAGCCCAACAGGAAACCAGGCGCCATCTTTCTCGGTGCGGGATGCGCTTTTGCGATCAAACCGCTGAAGATACTAAAATCAATAAAGATAACCGGGAACGAGATCAGCATAAGCAGTAGTGGGATTTGCTGGAACCAGTTCGGGCTGGCTACCACCACGGGAGCAGAGTCTGGAACGGGTGGAAAACTGATGGTATGCGCCAGGATCGTCCCCAGCACAGCCAGCGTAAAAATGCAGTTCCAAATCAGCAAGAAATTGGGCTTGATTTCCCCCATCCAATTGGGTCTGGCTAAGGAGGCGAACAGCCACAGCAGCGATAACAGGCTCACCAGGCTGATGATCAGCGCATAGCTCCCTTCGGTCCACCTGGCGATCACACCCGGACTCGACAGCAAGAAGTAGAACAATACCATGATACCCACCACGCCAATTGCCGCTGAAGTAACACCTTTGACTGGTTGGGATGGATCTTTGGAAGGTTGCCATTTGAAATAGACCAGTGTGAGCCCGAGACCAATACCAAGCAGCCAACCAATCCATCCGTAATCATTCGTCAAGGAGGGATCGATCGTATAGTTCAGCGTACGCAGTAATACTGAAAGCCCAACTGCCAAAGCTAATCCTTGAGCAGGGATCAGCCACCAATCACCTTCATCCTGCTCCGGGTAAGTCACCAGCATGAGCGGCAGCAGGATCAACCCCGCTCCACTGGCAATACCAGCAGCAACCATTCTGCCGGTTGTATCCAGATACGGGATCAAACCTCTCCCGGCGACCAATAGGAAAAACAAAACCCATAATGACCAGCGCGGAACCCGTTTCCCAAAGGCCAGTAGAAAAATTGGTGAAAACAAGAATAAGATCCCCAACACTTTTTCATCCAGGGAGGTGCTGAGCAGCTCCAGGATATAGATTCCTTCGATAAATACAGTAATGGATTGGACCAGCAGCAGGAAAAAAATTCCAAAACTGAGTATGAATATCCATTGTTTCTTCATCTGTTTGCCTCTCTTTTCCTTCTCATAATTTTCAATATACTGGATGAACGGTTCGAGCCTCAATGATAAGTATAGCCAATAATTCAACTGCAGAGCAAGTCCCAACAATCACTCTTGATTCTGCAAAGTATTGTGGTCACCACCCGTGATAAATATCACTTGTCATTGAATCAAAGGCGTGTTTGCATCAGGGGGGCTGTTGAAATTTGATCAGTCAACAATACATCTGAGGATTATCAATGTTTGAAAGTCCAAATCTGGTCTCCCGCCTCGCCAAAGTCACGCATTTTAGAGTCCTCCCACCCACGGCCATTCACGAAATCGTCACTTCGGGTCGCATTCAAACACACGCCGCTGGTTCCCTCCTTTTTCACGAGGGGTGGGAATGTGCTGGCCTCTTTGTCTTGTTTAGAGGTCGCGTACACTTATGCAAGACCAGTTTTCAAGGTCAGGAATCAATTATCTCCGTCATCGAACCGGTGATCATGTTCAATGAAGTCGCTGTGCTCGATGGTGATGTCAATCCTTTTACCGCTATCGCCTATCAGAAATGCATCATCTGGAAGATCTCTCATGAGCGTTTTCAAGTGCTGATGGCGAAATATCCGGTATTGGGCATTAGCTTGCTGAATGTGCTTGCAAAACGCAACCGCGGGTTGATTTCTAAATATGAGGATCTGATCGCCAGACCTGTCAAAGCCCGCACCGCCAAAATCATTCTGGACTTGAGTTCCAATGGCTCTCATCCGGTAGATCGAATTACCCACTCCAATCAATTCTTAGCTGCCCGGGTTTCAACAGTCCCAGAGGCCATCAGTCGCTCCATAAAATCCTTGCGCGAAACTGGCGTTATCGAATGCTCCCGCACCCCAATAATCGTAAACTGCCCGGAAAAACTGGCTGAATTCGAACAAGTCGATTGCGATCTATTTAAAGTATAAAGAGAAATCCCGCCGGTACATATTGGCGGGATTTCTGACTTAGATTTGGGGATGTTTATATCTCATTCATCATTGGATAGGTGTATCTTCGCCAAAGCAAATTCCTGGCGGATTACACCGATAAAGACCCGCATCAAGATAGCAATCCCCCCTCCGGTCAGCAGGATCCCGCTGATGTTCAATTCGGTTTGCAGTAAGTGAACCCAATTCACACCCTGGTAAGTGTGCGAAGGTCCCGCCCAAGCTGGCGTGGTCAGCAAGAGCACCCCCACCAAGATCGCCGCCATCCCTCCAGCAGTTTCCTTATCCTCACCACCCTCATTTTTTGAAAAATTCACCTTCTGTTTAACCCCAGGGATTAGGAAGATCAGGAACAGGATTAATGAGACTACATTGATATAAAATTTCATATTCGCAGGAGCAGCTTTTCCAAACAGCTGCAGAGAGTAGTAATACTGGATTCCTGCCAGTATGGTGCCAATGACCAGTACGATCAGCGCATTTCGAAAGGCATTTTCCTTCCCCCTTATCAGTTCAATGATGACCCAGATACCCACCAGACCGATTAAAACGGTCGTGATCACCAAGCCCTGGTAAAGCCACTGCAACCCCTCATCGATTAATGCCGAGTATTTTGGGTATTGGTCAGTGAGAAATGCTGCACAGGTAGTCCCAATTCCGCCCAGCAGGTTCATCACGGTAGTTAATCCAAAGAATAGAATGCCTATCGTTCTCAATACCTTGCCTGCAATATCATTCATTTGACCATTCTCCAATCTGTTTTATTTCTTATATTCTCCGTGCTTCTTGAAGAATCTTCACCGATGGATATAGAGATGCTGCCGTAATATTAGCTATGTCCTCGCTACAGTCAAATACAGCCATCAAGATAAGAGCAAATTTCTTCAAATTTAGCTTCCGCTTATATCCAAATCATCTGCTGTGATCTTTTTTATAACCATACAAACTATCCATATACAGCTCAATAGCATGGACTAATCATGCTTGCTAAGCAAAAACCCAAGTATTTCATCCACTGTTTGTTCCATAAATCACAATGCATTCTGGGATAATATAACACACAGAGGGGAGAAAGTAATTGACAATCGTCAATGGATAGAATATTCCAAGAATATCATCTGTCTCCTGGTCCCATTTGCGACCCTCTTTCTCCTATTGATTTAACAAAAGGCATTGATTTATCCCTCTGAATGTGCCAAAATTCACGCAAGGTATTAAACTTGGAGCTGATTTTCAAATCTGCATTCCCGAATTCGGGAATGTGGGTGATTAATCCCTCCAGAGGAGAACCATATGGGAGCCTTGAAAGCTCGTTATAACTTCTTATTCCGTTCTACTAAAG